>JALYMN010000370.1 GCA_030773675.1 Actinomycetota bacterium | reverse complement strand
GTCCTGGGTCCCACCTGCGGCTTCGCGCACCTGGTCAAGAGGCTCAACGCGCGGCCCGGGTCGCCCCTGAAGGTGGTCCTCGTCGGGGCCGCGGATGCCGCGGCCCGGGCCAGCCGGGCCAAGCGCGGCTGCACCGCCGCGGCCAACATCATGGCGGCGAGCGCGCAGATCGTGACGTTCAGCGAGATCGGCGAGGGCTACGTGCACGTCACGCACCGCCAGAGCCGGCGGGGCACCATCTTCATCAACCGCACCTGCACCGACACCATCGGCGTGAGCCGGTACGACCGCGCCACCGGCCGGACCAGCCTCGGCCGGACCTGGACGGCGAAGTACACCTGCTGAGGCCGAGGCGGGCGGCAGCCCCTCGACCTTCCGGTCGGGGGGCTGCTCACGCGCGACCGCGTCTCAGGCTGCCCCTGGGTCGGCCTGCCCCTCGTGGCCGGCGTCGGGCTCGTCGTCACGCAGCGCAGCGAGGTACCAGTCGCGCACGGCCGCCGAGCGCTGGTTGAGGTTCGGCGCGAGCTGCAGCTTGGCGTAGATGCTGGTGAGGCGCTCAGCGACGGTCGAGGGCTGGATGCCCAGCTCCCGGCCGATCGCTTGGTTGGACTTGCCCTGCACCAGCTGCAGGTAGATGCGGCGCTCAGCGGGCGTCAGGGAGCGCAGCCGCTGCCGCGTCGCGGGCTGCCCCAGCAGGGGCTGCGTGACCGGGTCGAACACCGCGTCGCCGGCGAGCAGCCGGAGCACGAGGTCGTGCAGCGTGCGGGACGTGTCGATCGAGTCCTTGATGACGTAGCCGGCGCCTGCCCCGAGCTGGTCCACCCCCAGCGCCACCGCCCGATCCGGGTCGTTGCTGGTGATGAGGACGGCCTGGCCGGGCTCCCGGGCCCGGACCTCCTGAGCGGTGTGCAGGCCGGCCAGCCGCCGGTCCATCTCCAGGCCGGAGTGCCGCTGCGAGGTAATGGCCGGCTCGTCCTCGCCCAGCGGCATCTTGCCGTCGAGGACGACGACGTCCGGCCGCTCGGGCAGCCCCGCGACCTCCTGCAGGAGCTGCCTGCCGGTCGCCCAGGCGCCGAGCAGGGCGAACAGGCTCTTGTCCAGGGAGTCGCGGTACCACTCGCGCTCACGGGTCGAGTCGTCGGCGACCACCAGCGTCAGCGGCCGGGAGCCGCGGGCCCCGTCCGTCACGCGGCGCTCCTGTCCAGGCCCGGCTGCCGGGGCACCACCCCGACCACGGACGTGCCACGGCCGGTCTCGCTGTCCAGGGCGAAGGCCCCGCTGCGCTCCAAGAAGCGTCGGCGCATCGGCCCCAGCCCGGTGACCTTGTCCATGATCGTGGCTCCGCCCCTGCCGTCGTCGGTGACCTGGATCCGCAACCAGGCGCTCCCCGCGCCGACGCAGCCGATGAGTGCTTGGTTCGCCTGGTCCGCCTGCACCGTACGGACCGAGATGGTGACGCGGCTGGCTCCGGCGTACTTCAGCGCGTTGTTGAGCAGCTCGTTGACCACCCCGAAGGCGAACTGCTGCGTCGGGAGGTCCTCCACGTCCTCGCAGTCGACGTTCCACGTCCGGAAGCCGAGGGCGGCCTGCTCGGCCAGCGCGGCCGGCAGGCCCGACCGCAGCACCCCGATGATCTGGCCCCGGATGACCGCGTCCGCGTCCTCACGGAGCTTGCGGACGCGACCCGTCAGGTCGAAGACGAGCTCGGTGTCGACGGCCCCGAGGTCCGCCTGCTCGCGCAGGTCGCGGATGAGCTTCGTGTACTCGTACTGCAGGTGGTCGTGGAACTCGCCCTGTATCCGCAGCTGCTCGCCCTCCTGCGCGTGCACCAGCCGGGAGTTGAGGTCCGCCAGGGACGCCTGTGCCTCCTGCAGGTCCTGGTTGAGCCGGCCCAGTGCGACAGCCGCCTGCTGCAGCTCAGCGTTGAGCCGGCGCTGCTCGACGACCGCCAGGCGCAGCGCCAGCTCCGACGCGGCCCGGCTCAGCGTCGGCTGCAGGACCGTGGCTAAGTCCTCCACCACTGCCGCCGTGTCGAGGAGCGCGACCAGGCGTCCCTCGTCGGTGTGCAGACGGCAGAACCACCGACCCGCCGGCGCCGGTCCGCCCGGCTCGGGCGCGCTCCGCTGAGCGGGCACGCAGGCCCGGTCGTCGTCGGGCACCTCCGCCGGCACCGGGTGCATGAGCAGAGTGGGGTCGCAGAGGGCATCCCGCAGCGCCTGCTCCACCAGCCCGGTGGCGCCGGACACGCCGCCCTCCTGGCGCGCCTGCTCGTCGTACCGGTCCAGCCGCTCCTGGAAGCGGGCGAGCAGGTCGGCGGCAGGGCGACGGTGCCGCAGCATCGCGCCCTGCACGAGCAGCAGCCCGAGCACGATCGCCAGCTGCTCCACGACGAGCCATCCCAGCGCGGCGGACGCCGACCCGAGGGCTAGCGGTGCGGCGACGGCCAGGGGGGCGAGGGCTAGCCCCGTGCCGAAGAGGACGAGCTCGGGGAGGACCGGGTCGTCCCGGTCCAGCGGGTGCGACGCGGCGCTAAGCCGCGACACCACCAGGAGCAGGAGGACGACCAGCACTTGCGCGCTCCACATCAGCGGACCCGGACGGAAGCCGTGCAGGTTCCGCACGTGCTCCAGCGGCCACCAGGCGGTGCCCGCGAAGCCGAAGGCCTCCGGCCGCGTGCCCGCGAGCTGCCACAGGTGCACGACCGGCACGGCCACGGCCATGACGGCGACGACGAGCCAGGCCGCGCGCAGCGCCTGCTGGTGCTCTGGCGACGGGTGTGTGTAGCGGGCAGCGCACCAGGCGACGCAGGACGCCGCCACAGCCGGCAGCAGCAGGGCCTGCGCCATCGTGGCGAGGAAGGGCCACGGTCCGCTGTCGTGAGCGGCGGCGAGGCTGCCCGTCAGGCACAGCGAGACCGCGACGGAGGGCCACGAGGACGGGTCGGACTCATCGACCGGGCTGGTCGCCGAGCCGCTCCCGTCCCGTGTCGCGGCCCGTCTCCGTTCCGGCTGGGCCACCAGCCACGCGGCGGTCGGCACGGCGAGCAGCACCAGGAGCTGGAGCCAGTCTTCCGCCAGCGTCGCGGCACGGGTGAAGAGGTCGACCCGGTCCGGGTCGAGCCGGAAGGTAAGCGCCGTCGACCCCACCATCCAGTCGGTCAGGTCGTCGCTGAACAGGGTGGTCTGGAGCAGGGGCCAGCCGATGGCCAACGGGACCAGCAGCATGAAGAGGTAGAGGCACCACTGCCACGGCCGGACCCCGAGGTCCGTGAACTCCCAGTCGCCCTCGTCCAGGGGCGCGAACCGGCGGTACGCGGGCACGCGCCGTGCTCGTGCAGGCGGCGTGCGCTCGAGCGGTGCGGTCAAAGGAGGTCCTCGGGCGCTGGGGGTCAACGGCCTCATCATGCCGCTCCATGACGATCTCGACAGACGCTTCGGCGGCGGAACTCCTGACGACCGCGGCGGCGGAGCGGGGCGCGGGACGAACGGCCGTGGCCGGGGCGATCCTTTATGGGAGCCCAACTCCGGGCCGGCACGGCGACCAGGCCCTCGCGTCCTGGCGGCGCTCGGAGCCGTCCGGCTCAGGGCGGCCGGCCTCAGCTACGAGGAGGTGGCGCAGCGACTCGGGTACGCCAACCGCGGCACGGTCCACCGGATCGTCCAGCAGGCCCTGAGCGCCCGTGAGGTGGAGTCCGTTGACGAGCTGCGGCACCTCGAGCTGGCCCGGCTCGACGCCGTTCAGTCCCCGCTGTGGCCGCGGGCGATGGCGGGCGAGCCGTCGGCGGCGTCCTCGTCAGCGGGACCGCAACACGCGGAGGCAGCGGCTGGACAAATAACTGATGTTACCTAGGCTCAAGTCCATGACCTCGGGTGATGGATCAGGCGGCGCACCCCCCAACCAGGAGAGTGTCGCATTTGGGCAACCATATGACGCCTGGGTGGAGGCTAAGCAGAGCCTCCGCCAATCTGAGCGCAACTTGGATGAGTGGGTTCGACGCGCGCGGACTCTGGGCTGCACCTGGAGATCAATCGGGGCCGTCCTCGGGGTGAGCCAAACGACCACTCGTCGCCGCTACGGTCCCAGAGCGGACGCGGTCAGCACGGCAGCCGGCGATGGTCTAGTGGGCCGTAGTCGAAGTCTTCTTCCGGTCGGCTCTGGCGAGGATCTGGTCGGCGGTCTTGGTCCAGATGAACGGGTGGGCGCGGTCGTTCCAGCCGTCGATGAAGGCGCGGATGGCCTTGTTG
>JALYMN010000369.1 GCA_030773675.1 Actinomycetota bacterium | reverse complement strand
GCCTGGCCGCGTCGCGGGACGACCAGGCCGACGTCGAGCTCGCGCACCTGCGCGCTCTGTGGCCCGGCCGGCAGCGCGAGGTGCGCTTCACCGCGACCGCCTTCAGCGCTGACGTGCTGGAGAGCCGGGCGGACGCGCTGCTGCTCGACGGCGAGCCCGAGGAAGCGCTCACGCTGGCGCAGGCGGCGATCGGTGTGCGGCAGGCCGACGAGGAGCCGCCGACGGCGCGGGCCGTGACCCTGCTGTTCGCGGCGGGCTGCGCGTCGGGCCGCCTGCACTCGACTTACGTGCAGGTGAGCAAGTATCTGCCGGCGCTGCCGGTGACCATCGGAAGGATTCTGCTCGAGCTCTGGCTGCAGGCAGCGGCTGGGCGCTCGCAGGAGGTGGCCGACCGGCTGGAGACCCTGCCGCGCCACGACATTGCCAGCGACGGCGAGGCGGCGGCGCTGCGGATCCTGTCCGGCGGCGACGGTGCGAGCGCCTTCGTCGACGTGCGCTCCTGGGCGAGCTGCCGCCGAGCGCGGGTCCTGCTCGCCGCCGTCGACCGCTTCGTCACGTCCGACATTCTGCACGCTCGGGTCCTGGCGGCCCGGCAGGCGGCCGACGCCCGCGCCGCGCAGCTGCAGGACGGCTGGCCGGACGTCGAGCTCGTCTCGCCCGTCGCGCAGGGCAGCCCTCCCGAGTCGGGGCTCCTGGTGAGGATCGCCGCTCGACAGCTGCAGATGGGTGCGGCGGACTGCGCGGCGGTCGTCTATGAGGTCGCGCTCGAGGGGAACCCGGACGACGCGAACGCCGTCAACAACCACGGCTTCTGCCTCGTGCCGCTCGACCGCGAGCGGGCGCTCAAGCAGCTCGAGCGCGCGGCGGCCATGTACGGCCAGCCCTTCGGCGTCAACGTGGCGAACCGCATGCTGCTGCGCTGGCTGAAGGGGGAGCACAACCAGGCACTCGCGCTGGCGGAGCGCTACCACGCCCGTGGGGTGGTGGAGGGCTGGGACGGCGCGTGGCTCTGGGACATGGACGACCCGGCGCGGCTGCTCACCGACGCGGACGTCCAGAGTTACGTCGCCGAGCTGGCCGTGCGGGCGGCGCGGGCGGGCGGACGCCTCGACCTCGCTGAAGTCTGGGAGCAGCGCCGGCTCGACCGGGTGAACGCCCGGCCGACGCCGGCCGCGCCGGACCCGATCGAGAGCGAGCCTGTCCGTGGATGAGCTGATCCCGTCGCCCGCGCACGTCCGCTGCCGAGTGGCTCTCGACATCGCGCTTCAGGTTCACGGGCTCCTCGCGCTCGGCGGCGTGGCCGAGACGGAGGCCGGGTTGACCGAGGCGGTGCGCCGTGCGCGAGACCGCGACCTGATGACGCGGATGCGCCAAGTCGTCCCCGCGCAGCAGATGGCCGAGGCGTCGCGCGAGGACGGCCTCGACATCAGAGCGCTGGAGGCGAAGGTGCCGGCGGTTCACCCCATGCACGTGATGATCACGGCGCTGCGCGTACAGGAGGCGGCGCGCGCTGTCGCGCCAGCGGACGAGGACGCTGGCGGCGGTACTCGGGCGGATGACGCTGCCGGGACTTGAGCCCAGGAGCTGTGACCCTGGTCATCCTCGGCGACTCCTCGTGCACTCGCAGCACAGCACGGCGGTGGCGGCGGCGCTCCAGGCGCTGTTCGACGGCGCGGTGGCGCTCACGGTCGTTCTGTTAGTGCGGACCTAGGCCGGCCTGCTCGCGGTGCTTTGGGGCTGGTGGTCGCGGCGCTGCTCGTCCCGTCCGTTGGGCTGGCGACGCAGCCCGCAAGCGCCGGCGCGGCCTAATGGGGCTCGCTCGGGGGCGCGATCGGCCCTCGTCTGCGACCGGTAGGTGCCGTTTCCGCAGGCCGCTGTAGTGCCCACGGTGGTCCCGCAACGCCACTGTTGAGCGCACGGGTGGGCAGCAGCAGTGTCGGCCTTCACCGGCCTGGCCAGCGCACCACCAGCCGTTCCTCGCCCTGCGGCAGGTCCCGCAGCCGGGTCGTGCGGCGCTGCCGCACCGTCGTCGACAGCACCCAACACGCCGGGCACGCCGCCGCCCGCTCGTCGTCGGTCAGCACATGCACGACCCGCCCGTGCTCGGCGTGACGCACCACCTCACGGACCCCCGTACTCCGCGCAACCCGAACGAGATCGTCGTACCGTGCTGACTCACTCGTGGCCCTTCCGCTGTCGGCTCGAATCCACCGCCAGCATCGAGGGGCCACGGGCCTCAAGCCCGCACCCCACGACCCTGCAAGCCCGCACCCCACGACCCTGCAAGATCGTGTCGTTCCCCCTCAAGTTTGAAGAGCCGCAATGCGGCTCTTCGACTTCGCCCTCGTAGGTTGCTTGTCCACGCCCGTGGCACCACCAACGCGGCCTGGCTTTGCCGGTCATGGCAGGAAGCGGTTCTGCTTACGCCACGACAAGTCCGCCCTGCCGGGACAACAAAGGAACGGTGCGCTCAATCCGTACTGGCCCCGGCAGTGCCGGCGGGGGTCGGCGGTGCT
>JALYMN010000368.1 GCA_030773675.1 Actinomycetota bacterium | reverse complement strand
GTCGCCGCCGACCTGGCCCGCCGCGACGCGCTGGACAGCGGCCGGGCGGCCAGCCCGACCACGGCGGCGCCGGACGCCGTCCGGCTCGACTCGAGCGCGCTCGACGCCCAGCAGGTCGTCGACCTCGTCCTGGAGCTGGTCGCCGACGCCGGACTCACCCGCCGCCAGTGAGCGAGCAGCACGACGGCGCCGTGCCCGTCCTCGCCGTCGTCGGCCGGCCCAACGTCGGCAAGTCGACGCTGGTCAACCGCGTCATCGGACGCCGCGAGGCGGTCGTGCAGGACGTGCCCGGGGTGACCCGCGACCGCGTGCCCTACGACGCCCAGTGGCGCGGGCGGCGCTTCAGCGTCGTCGACACCGGCGGCTGGGACCCTGATGCGACCGGCCTCGCCGCCGCCGTTTCCGCCCAGGCCGAGGTGGCCATTGCCGCGGCGGACGCCGTGCTGTTCGTCGTCGACGCCACCGTCGGCGCGACCGATGCCGACGACGCCGTGGTCAAGGTGCTGCGGCGCAGCAGGAAGCCGGTGGTGCTCGCCGCCAACAAGGTGGACGACGAGCGCGCCGAGTCCGACGCCGCGACGCTGTGGTCGCTCGGGCTCGGCGAGCCGCACCCCGTCAGCGCTCTGCACGGGCGGGGGAGCGGCGACCTGCTCGACGCGGTGCTCGAGGCGCTGCCCGACACCCCCGCCGAGCGGTTCGACGAGGAGCAGGGTCCCCGCCGGGTCGCGCTGCTCGGGCGACCGAACGTCGGCAAGTCGTCGCTGCTCAACCGCCTGTCCGGGGAGCACCGGGTGCTCGTCGACAGCGTCGCGGGCACGACCCGCGACCCGGTCGACAGCCTCGTCGAGGTCGGCGGGGAGACGTGGCGCTTCGTCGACACGGCGGGGCTGCGCCGCCGCGTCGCGCACGCCTCCGGCGCCGAGTACTACAGCTCGCTGCGCACCTCGGCGGCGCTCGACGCCGCCGAGGTGGCGGTCGTGCTGCTCGACGCGAGCGAGCCGATCAGCGAGCAGGACCAGCGGATCATCGGGATGGTCGTCGAGGCCGGACGCGCCCTCGTGCTGGCCTTCAACAAGTGGGACCTCGTCGACGAAGAGCGCCGGCCCGCGCTGGCCAAGGAGATCGACCGCGAGCTCGCCCGCGTGCAGTGGGCGCCCCGGCTCAACGTCTCAGCGCTGACCGGGCGCGCGGTCGACAAGCTGGCCCCGGCGCTGCACACGGCGCTGGAGGGCTGGGAGACCCGGATCCCAACCGGCCGGCTCAACACGTGGGTCGGCGAGCTGACCGCCCAGACGCCGCCCCCGGTGCGCGGCGGCAAGCAGCCGAAGATCCTGTTCGCCACACAGGCGGGAACCCGGCCGCCCCGGTTCGTCCTGTTCACCAGCGGGTTCCTCGAGGCCGGCTACCGGCGGTTCGTCGAGCGCCGGCTGCGCGAGGACTTCGGGTTCGCCGGCACGCCGGTGGAGGTCAGCGTCCGAGTGCGGGAGAAGGGCAAGAAGGCCTGAGCCGCTCGGGCGGTCCGCTGCTAGGCTCGGCACGTCCGCGGGTGCTCGTCACCCGCGCCGGGATGTGGCGCAGCTTGGTAGCGCACTTGACTGGGGGTCAAGGGGTCGCAGGTTCAAATCCTGTCATCCCGACAGGCGAGCAGCAGGTCAGAGGCGGTGCAGCCCTCCGGGGCGGCGCCGCCTCTGTCGCGTCTGTAGCAACGGGTGTAGCAACGCGCTCCGCTGTAGCAGTCACCACTGCAGCGCGGCGTCGAGCCGGTCCGCTGCCTCCCGCGCCTGCGCCGGCGCGACGTGGCTGTAGATGTCCGCGGTGATCGCGTAGGAGGAGTGCCCGAGGTGCTCCTGCACGACCTTGGTGTGCGTGCCGGCGGCGAGCAGGAAGCTCGCGGCGCTGTGCCGAAAGCGTGTGCAGGCTGGCCTGGGGGAGCCCCGCCCGTCCGGCGAGCACTCCGAACCGGCGGAGCACGTTGCGCGGCTCGAGCGCAGTCCCGACCTCGCTGGTGAACACGAGCCCGCTGTCCTGCCAGACCGGCCCGACCGCGAGCCGCTC
>JALYMN010000367.1 GCA_030773675.1 Actinomycetota bacterium | reverse complement strand
GTCGCGGACGTCCCGGCCAGTGACCTGCTCGCCGGCCAGCGGATGTGGGCCGTGGTGGACAGCCCGTGGGTGACGTGGGTCGACCGCGACCGCTACGCCGCCTGTCTGCGCGAGTTCGCGGGCGCCGGCTCGCCGCTGGTTCTGAGCACGCACCTACCGCCAGCCCGCGACCGCAGCGACCAGCTGCTCGACGTCCTTGCGGCCGCGCCCGACGTGCCGCCGTTCGTCGGGCCGGACCAAGCCGCCCTCGAGGCGATGCTCGCCGGGCTTGCGCCCGAGCCGCGGGCCGCGCAGGACGAGGCCGTCGTCGCGCCGATGTGAGGACACGCGCGACCGGCCGGCGGCACACGCGACGGAGGGCGGCCATCCCGGCTCGCAGGAGCGCCCTCCGCAGCGAGAGGTGGGCCCGCCGCTGCCGGCGAGGTCGACCCGTGGGGCGTCGGGCACCCAGGTCGGCTTGGGCTTGCCGCGCAAGGTGAACGCGCGCGACCCCTAACAGATCTGCTTGAAACCGGTGCCACTCGGCCGGTCGGCGCCGTGGATGATGTCGAGATGGATCTTTCCGCTGCCTTCGCCACGAGTCTGGAGACACCCGGGCACGTGCGGATCGCGGAGGGCCTGGGGTACTCCCGCGCGTGGCTGTACGACACCCCGCAGCAGAGCCCTGACGTCTGGATGACCCTCGCACTCGCGGCGAAAGGCACCGCCCACATCGGCCTTGGACCCGGTGTGCTGGTCCCGACGCTGCGCCACCCGATGGTCAACGCCGCCGCCACGGCCGCCCTGGAACATCTTGCCCCGGGGCGCGTCGCGGTCGGCTTCGGCACCGGCTTCACCGGCCGACGCGCCATGGGACAGAGCAAGCCGATCCCGTGGTCGTACATGGCCAGCTACATCAGCGTCTTCCGCGCTCTGCTGCGCGGCGAGACCGTGGAGTGGGACGGCCGACTGCTGCGCATGCTCCACGACGACACCGCCGCTGCCAGCCGGCCGGTCGAGGTACCGGTCTACATCGGCGCTCTCGGCCCCAAGGGCCTGCAGGTCACCCACGACCTGGCCGACGGCCTGTTCGTCGCCAGCAGGCGTCCCCGAGGGCGCGAAGGACTTCGGCAACGTCGCCTACCTCGTCTGGGGCACCGTCCTGGACGCCGATGAGACCCCAACCGATGAGCGCGTCCGCGCCGCTGCTGGCCCCGGCCTCGCGCAGAGGTTGCACGGCGCGTACGAGATCCTGGGCGAGGACGTCGTGGCGAAGCTTCCTGGCGGTGACGCCTGGCTCCAGGCGGTTCGGGCGGTCCCGGAGCACGAGCGGCACCTCGTCGTCCACGACGGCCATTGCCTGCGACTCAACCAAGCCGACGACGCGGCGTGCTTCGCTGGCCTGCACACGGGCTTGCGAAAGTTCACCGTCAGCGGCACCGCTGACGAGGTGCGGCACAAGCTAGACGCCTACGCCGCACAGGGCGTCACCGAGATCGTCTACCAGCCGGTCGGAGACGTCAGGCGTGAACTCGAACGCTTCGCCGCGGCGGCCGCCGCCCACTAGCCACACGGTGCCTCGACGTTCGCACGCCGTCGGGCAGAAGCGCCGCTCTGCCGGAGGTAGCGGTTCCTCGAGTCCCGGCAGCGCGCGGACACTGCGTTACCGATGCATGCCACAGACGCATCGACCTCACGAGGAGCGCCGTCAGCGGCAGAGGCGCACCTCGAGCACAGGTGGTGATCCACCGGGCGCGCAGCCCTTCACGCGGGTCAGCGCTGACTGAGGCACCGTGGTCAGTCGCGACAGCCCTGGACTGCCGCACGAGCTGAAGCGCTCAGGGCGAAGATGCCGCGGCTGCACGACCGCTCATGGCTTTCACGTGTCGGGGAGGCGACCGAACTTCGCTGCAGCAAGGTCCTCGACGGCTTGCGGAAGGCGGCGCACGAAGTCGTGGACCTTCGCCCACGTCGGGATGATGTCGATGCGCACCATCTCGTCGTAGAGGGCCCGGACGCCCGCCTCCCACTCCCCCCACTGAGCCGGGGGAGTCAGCTTCTTGCCGGCCGCGACGTACTCGTCGAAGACTCCGTCGACGACCGAGACACTCGCGGTGCCACGGAGCAGCAGGACGTTGGGTGGCCACGTCGGCGGGCTGGTGTCGATGGTCAGCGCCACGGACGGGTTCACCTTCAGTGCCGCGACCTTCGCCGCCCCCGGAACGGTCCCTACGGTCACGGTCCGCCCGGTCCATAGGAAGCCGACGGGGACGACACGCGGCGTCCCGTCGAGCGCGATGTACGCGAGGCGGGCCGGATTGGCCGACTCGAGCAGCTCGACCGCGACGGGATCGGTCATCTGTTCCTGCACCTCTTCGGGGGTCACCCCGGCACCCTCTCATCGACATGAGCAGGCGCTCCTGCCGCTCCGCGGCGATGCCCCGAGGCGGGCATAAGACCGTTCTGCGCCGCACGGTCTGCTGGCGCAGTGCCCGTGTGCGGCGAGCAGCACCAGACGGCGCAGGCGGGGCGTGCAGGCCACCCGGCATGCCAGCCGGGCCGGCGCCCGCCTGAGGGCGCTGCTTCATGAGGTGGAGCACGGGCGGGGCCATGGCCTGTCGGAGGGCAAGCGGGCAGCCGTGGCTCTGGCATCCTCGGGTGGACGGCACGGAGCACGTGGTGCGGCTCCGCCGGTGGACGGACGACGACGGCGTCGAGTGGACTCGCCGCGGTGAGACTGCCGCGGTTCCGCGCGTCGAGCGCCTGCTGCGCGACCCGGCGACCCGCGTGCTTTGTTCGGGGGGCCGGACGTGGTCGAGTTCCGGCCCGATGAGCGGCCCGCCTTCTGGCGCCGGGTGAAGCCGTTCCTGTCCCGCCCGTCCGGAGACGGCCCAGGGCCAGGAGGACTACGAGGCGGCGGAGTTCCGTTCCACCGAAGACCGCCTCCTCGTCCTCCACCAGCAGTGCTGAACCTGCGGGCCCGACCACGCTCCGCGACGCCGCGGTACGGCGGCGGAACGCAGCGGTAACAGGCAGCGGGCACCGTGGCCGTTCACAGAAGGAGGACAGACGTGGACGAGCTGCCGCTCGCCGGCTTCACCGTGGCCGTGACGGCCGCCCGCCGCCGCGAGGAGCTGACCGCCCTGCTCGTACGCCGCGGGGCGCGCGTGGTCGAGGCGCCCGCCATCCGCATCATCGCCACCTCGGACGACGAGGAGCTGCTCGCCGCCACCAGGGCCT
>JALYMN010000366.1 GCA_030773675.1 Actinomycetota bacterium | reverse complement strand
CGGCTCGGCTGAGCGCTGCCGGGCGCCGGCGGGGGCGCCGCACCCGCTACCGGACGTCGACGAGCGCGGCCACGAGCAGCCCGACCGCGACGAGCACGACGCCGGCCGCGACCGCCGCCGGCGCCCTGCCCGTCGCCGGCAGCCGGCCCTCGCGCAGCGCCTGGTCGGCGTGGACGTACCGCAGGCCGCCGAGCGCGCCGGCGAGCGCGCCCAGCGCGAGGAGCACGACGGTGACGGCGACCCGCCCGCCCGTGCCCGTCCCGAACTGCTGCACGGCGACGCCGGCCGCCAGCAGGGTCAGTGCGGTGCGCACCCAGGCCAGCAGGGTGCGCTCGTTGGCGAGCAGGAAGCGTGCGTCGACGTCGAGCTCGCCCGGGCTCCTCGCCCCGCTGCTCCCGCTCCCGCGGGGAGCGGTCACGCCGGCTCCCCCTCGGCCGCCGGCTCGTTCGGCACGGCGCCGCCGTACCGGCGGTCGCGGGCGGCGTACTCCTCGCAGGCCCGCCACAGGGTGCGCCGGTCGACGTCCGGCCAGAGCACGTCGAGGAAGACCAGCTCGGCGTAGGCCGCCTGCCAGAGCAGGAAGTTGCTCGTCCGCTGCTCCCCCGAGGTGCGCAGGAACAGGTCGACGTCGGGCATGTCGGGCTCGTCGAGGTAGCGGGCGAGCACCCGCTCGTCGACTCTTGCCGGGTCGAGCCGGCCGGCGGCGACGTCCAGGGCGAGCAGGCGCGCGGCGTCGGCGATCTCGGCCCGTCCGCCGTAGTTCACGCACATGGTGAGCGTGCAGACGTCGTTGTCGCGCGTGAGCTCCTCGGCCTGCTCGAGCTCGCGGACGACGCTGCGCCACAGCCGCGGCCGTCGCCCGGCCCACCGCACCCGCACGCCGAGCGCGTGCATCTCGTCGCGCCTCCGCCGGATGACGTCGCGGTTGAAGCCCATGAGGAAGCGCACCTCGTCGGGCGAGCGCTTCCAGTTCTCCGTCGAGAAGGCGTACGCCGACACCCACTCGACACCGAGCTCGATGGCGCCCTCGACGACGTCGAACAGCGAGCTCTCCCCCTCGCTGTGGCCGGCGGTGCGCGGCAGCCCGCGCTGCCTGGCCCAGCGCCCGTTGCCGTCCATGACGATCGCGACGTGCCGGGGCACGAGCTCCGGGGGGATCGTGGGCGGGCGCGCCCCCGAGGGGTGCGGCGAGGGCGGCCGCACGGCCGCGCGCGCGGCGGGGGCGGCGCGGCGTCTCATTCGGCGACCCTAGAGGAGCGTGCGGAGCAGTAGCAGCACCGCGCTGCCGGCCGACAGCAGCAGCACGGCGCGGCGCAGCGACGGGCCGTCGACCCGCCGGCGCAGCGGCCCGGAGATCAGGAAGCCGACGACGACGAACGGCACGAGCACCGCCGCGCGTCCGACGTCGCGCAGCCCCACCTCGCCGGCTCCGGCCAGGACCGTCAGGGAGACGACGTTGCCGACGAGGAAGTAGACGCCCATGGTGGCGCGGAGCACCCGGCCCTCGGCCCGTTGGTAGAGCAGCGCCACCGGCGGCCCGCCCACCGAGGTCGCCGTGCCGCTGACCCCGCTGACCAGTCCGGCGGCGACCAGCGCGCCGGGGGTCGGACGGGCGTCCCACGTCGTGACCGACAGGCCCACGGCCCCCAACACGACGACGGCGACCACCACCGCGACCGTCGTCGCGGGCTGGGTGACGACGACCCACGCCCCGGCCCCGGTGCCGAGCACGCGCGCGGGCAGGGCGAAGCCCAGGCCGCGCCAGTCGACCCCCTCGAGCTCGCGCGCCGCCGTCAGCAGGGGCAGCAGCGAGGTGGTCAGCAGGATCGTGGCCGGCACGAGCGTGGGGTCGAGCAGCGCGAACACCGGCGCGGCCACCAGCCCGAGCCCGAGGCCCACCGCGCCCTGCACGGCGGCGCCCACCAGGACCGCGACCGCGGCGCCGGCCAGCACGGTCAGGGGCAGGTCCACGGGCCCGCCGTCAGCGCTCGACGAGCGGCAGGCTGCGCAGCCCGCGCTCGAGGTGCCACTGCAGGTGCGCGGCGACGAGACCGCTCGCCTCGCGTCGCGTGAACGCCTCGGCCGCCTCGGAGGCGTCCCAGTCGCCGGTCAGCAGGTCGACCATGAGCCGCAGCGCCGCCGGCGCCGGCGACGCGGCACCCGCGGGCCGGCACCCTGGGCAGACCAGCCCGCCGGCCGGCACCGAGAACGCCCGGTGCGGGCCCGCCGCCCCGCAGCGGGCGCACTCCTCCAGCGCCGGCGCGTAGCCCGACACCGACATCGCCCGGAGCAGGAAGGCGTCGAGCACCAGGCCCGGGTCGCGGGGGGGCACGCTGTCCGGGCCGCCGCCGGTGAGCGCCCGCAGCGCCCCCACGACGAGCAGGAACAGCCGCAGCGCGGGCTCCCGCTCCTCGGCGGTCAGCCGCTCGGCGGTCTCGAGGACGGCGGTGCCGGCCGTGTAGCGGCCGTAGTCCCCGACCAGCCGCTCGCCGTACGACGTCAGCGACTCGGCCTGCGTGACGAGGTCGAGGCTATCCCCGCTCCCGGACCGGGCGCGTTGGCCCGAGAACAGCTGCAGGTCGACGTGGCTGAACGGCTCGACGCTCGCGCCGAACTTCGACCGGGTGCGCCGCACGCCCTTGGCGACCGCGCGCACGCGGCCGTTGCGGCGGGTCAGCACGGTCACGATCCGGTCGGCTTCGCCGAGCTTCTGCACCCGCAGGACGACGCCCTCGTCCCGGTACAGCGCCACGGGACCACGCTAGTCCGGCGTCTAGAAGCCGAGCTTCTTGAGCTGGCGCGGGTCGCGCTGCCAGTCCTTGGCCACCGTCACCCTGAGGTCGAGGTAGACCGGCGTGCCGAGCAGCGCCTCGATCTGCGTCCGGGCCGTCGTGCCGACTGCCTTGAGCCGGCTGGCCCCCGTACCCAGGACAATGGCCTTCTGGCTGTCCCGTTCGACCCACAACGTGGCATAGACGTCGAGCAGGGGCCGCTCGGCAGGGCGCCCCTCCCGCGGCTGCATCTCCTCGATCGTCACCGCGATCGAGTGCGGCAGCTCGTCGCGCACCCCTTCGAGCGCCGCCTCCCGCACCAGCTCCGCGACGAGTACCTGCTCGGGCTCGTCGGTGAGCTCGCCGTCGGGGTAGAGCGCGGGCCCGGCCGGCAGCCGGGCGACGAGCAGGTCGGCCAGCAGCTGCACCTGGAAGTCCTGCACAGCGCTGACCGGAACCACCTCGGCCCAGTCGGCCAGCTGCGACACGGCGAGGAGCTGCTCCCCGACCTGATCACGAGGGGCCTTGTCGGCCTTGGTGACCACCGCGACGACCGGCGTCCTGAGCCCGGCGAGCTCGGCGGCGATGAACCGGTCCCCCGGCCCGACCTTCTCGTCGGCGGGCACGCAGAAGCAGACCACGTCGACGCCGGCGTAGGTCTCGCGGACGAGGTCGTTGAGCCGCTGCCCCAGCAACGTGCGGGGCTTGTGCAGCCCGGGCGTGTCGACGACGACGAGCTGGGCGTCGGGGCGGTGCACGATGCCGCGCACGGCGTGCCGTGTCGTCTGCGGCCGGCTGCTGGTGATCGCGACCTTGGTGCCGATGAGCGCGTTGGTCAGCGTCGACTTGCCGGCGTTGGGCCGGCCCACGAAGCAGGCGAAGCCGGAGCGGAAGTCGTCCATGCCCTCCAGTCTCCCAGACCGCGCCCGTGCACCCTCCCCGTCGAGACGAGGTCTAGGTGCTGAGCGTCTCGCGCACCTGCCCGTCCGGGCCGGCGACGAGCACCGGCAGGCCGACGCCGAACTCCCGCAGCACCGCGAGGTCGGCCTCCGACGGCAGGGCCTCGGTGACGACCGCGGCGGCCTCGAAGGTGCGGATCCCGCTCGACGCCGCGGCGGACACGGCGCCGCGCAGGGCCGACGTCGACAGCGACGGGTCGGCGTTCTCCACGGTGGCGGCGGCGTACGTGCGCCCGTCCGTGTCGCGCACGGCGGCGCCCTCCGGCACGCCGGTGTGCGGCGCGTGCGCCCGCAGCCGCGCGCCCCGCGCCAGCGTCACGAGCTTGAGGTCCTCGGCGCTCACCGGCCCGGACCGCCCGTCGCCCCGCCGTCGCTCGTCCACTCACACTCCGGCACGCACGTCCTCCTCCTCGTCGGTCTCCTGCTCGGACGGCGGCTCGGCCGTCACGAGGACCGTCTCGATGCGGTTGCGCCGCCCCTTGCCGCTCTCGGCCACCAGCCGCAGGCCGCCGACCCGCGCCTCGGCGCCGGGGATCGGCACCCGGCCGAGCTCGCTGGCGAGCAGCCCGCCGACCGAGTCGACGTCCTCGTGGGGCAGCTCGACGCCGTACAGCTCCTCGAGGTCCTCGACCGGCAGGCGGCTGGTCACCCGCACCGTCGCGTCGTCGACCCGCTCCACCGGCGGCAGCTCGCGGTCGTACTCGTCGCGGATCTCGCCGACGATCTCCTCGAGGACGTCCTCGATGGTGACCAGCCCGGCGGTGCCGCCGTACTCGTCGACGACGAGCGCGAGGTGGCCGAGCTCGGCCTGCATCTCGCGCAGCAGGTCGTCGACCGGCTTGCTCTCCGGCACGAACACCGGCGGGCGCATCACCTCGTCGACCTCGGCCTTCGCGCCGCCCTCGGCGCGCTCCTTGCGCACGAGGTCCTTGAGGTAGACGACGCCGACGACGTCGTCGGCGTTCTCCCCGATGACGGGGATGCGGGAGAAGCCGCTGCGCAGCGCGAGGTTGAGGGCCTGGCGGACCGTCTTGCCGCTCTCGATGAAGACCATGTCGGTGCGCGGCACCATCACCTCGCGCACGATCGTGTCGCCGAGGTCGAAGACGTTCTCGATCATCTCGGCCTCGCCCTCCTCGACGACCCCGCGCTCCTGCGCGCGGTCGACGAGGTCGCGCAGCTCGGCCTCCGAGGCGAACGGGCCCTCGCGCAGACCGCGCCCCGGCGTCAGCGCGTTGCCGAGCAGGATGAGCAGCCGGGGCAGCGGTCCGAACACCCGGGTGAGCGCGAGCGCCACCGGGGCGCCGACCAGAGCGATGCCCTCCGCGTGCTGCCGGCCGAGGGTCCGCGGCGCGACGCCGACGAGCACGTAGTCGACGAGGACCATGACGCCGACCGCCAGGGCGACGCCCCACGCACTCGGCAGCCGCTCCAGGCAGTACGCCGTCACGATCCCGACGGCCGACAGCTCGGCGGCCAGGCGGAGCAGGAGCAGCAGGTTCAGCGAGCGCGGCGGGTCGGCGACCAGCGCCTGCAGCCGGGTCGCACCCGGACGGCCCTCGTCGACGAGCTCCTCCACCCGCACCCGCGACACGCGGGCGAGGGCGACCTCGAGGCTCGCGAGCAGCCCGGCCGCGACGACGAACGCGGCCGCGACGAGGAGCGGCACGACCTGCGAGCCGATCACGGCGTGGGACGCCTCTCCGCCCGGGCCTCGTACCAGGAGCGCAGCAGCTCGGCCTGCAGCCCGAACATCTCCGCGTGCTCCTCGGGCTCGGCGTGGTCGTAGCCGAGCAGGTGCAGCACGCCGTGCGTGCAGAGCAGCTGCAGCTCGTCCTCGACCGGGTGCCCGGCCTCGACGGCCTGCCGCTGCGCGACGTCCGGGCACAGGACGACATCGCCGAGCAGCACCGGCGGGACGCTGTCGTCGCCGTCGTCCGGGCCGGGCAGCGCGCCGCGCGAGCCGCGCAGGTCGAGTTCGTCCTGGGGGAAGGCCAGCACGTCGGTCGGACCCGGCTCCCCCATGTACTGCACGTGCAGCCGCTCCATCTCCGGCTGGTCCTTGAGGCTGATGGCGAGCTCCGCCAGCGGCGACACGCCCATGCAGCTCAGCACGTGCCGCGCCACGTCGACCAGCGCCCGCTCGTCGACCTCGACGCCGCTCTCGTTGAGCACCTCGACGCTCACGACCGGCTCGGCACGGGTCTCACGAGCGACGACGCGCGTCGTCCCGCCGGCCGGGCGCCCGCCGCGGGCCCTGCGCCTGCTCGAGCTCGACCTGCGCGTCGTACTGGGCGTAGGCGTCGACGATCCGGCCGACCAGGCGGTGCCGGACGACGTCGCCGGCCGACAGCTCGCAGAAATGGACGTCCTCGACGCCGGCGAGGATGTCGCGCACCACCCTCAGCCCGCTGGTGGCCCCGCCCGGCAGGTCGACCTGCGTGACGTCTCCGGTCACGACGATCTTGCTGCCGAACCCCAGCCGGGTGAGGAACATCTTCATCTGCTCGGGCGTCGTGTTCTGCGCCTCATCGAGGATGATGAACGCGTCGTTCAGCGTACGGCCACGCATATAAGCAAGTGGCGCGACTTCGATGGTCCCGGCGGCCATGAGCTTGGGGATCGTCTCCGGGTCGAGCATGTCGTGCAGCGCGTCGTACAGCGGGCGCAGGTACGGGTCGATCTTCTCGAACAGCGTGCCGGGCAGGAAGCCGAGCCGCTCCCCCGCCTCCACCGCCGGCCGCGTGAGGATGATCCGGTTGACCTGCTTGGCCTGCAGCGCCTGCACGGCCTTGGCCATCGCGAGGTAGGTCTTGCCGGTGCCGGCGGGGCCGATGCCGAACACGACGGTGTGGTCGTCGATCGCCTCGACGTAGCGCTTCTGGTTGACGGTCTTGGGCCGGATCGTGCGCCCGCGACCAGCCAGGACGGCGAGCGACAGCACCTCCGCCGGGGCGTCGCGGGTGGCCGAGGTGAGCATGGCGACGCTGCGCTCGACCGCGTCGCCGGTCAGCGTGTGCCCCGCGTCGAGCAGCGCGAGCAGCTGGCTGAACAGCGTCTCGGCCAGCGCGTTGTCGGCCGGCGCGCCGGTGATGGTGATCTCGTTGCCGCGCACGTGCACGTCGCTCGCCAGGGCCTGCTCGATGACCCGCAGCAGCTCGTCCTGGCTGCCGAGCAGCGAGACCATGGAGTGCGCGCCGGGGACCACGATCTTGGTGGTCACCCGCTCGGGAGCGGGATCGTCCGGACCTGTCACGTCGGTCCAGGGCGGCGAGGGCGACGAAGCATGATCACCAGGGTACCCGTGCAGCCCCGGTCCGCACGCAGGTCAGCCGAGCCGCCCCAGGGGCTGCCCGCCGAGGACGTGCACGTGCGCGTGGAACACGGTCTGCCCCGCGTCGGCACCGGTGTTGAGCACGAGCCGGTAGCCGCCGTCCAGCTGCTCGGCGCGGGCGACCGCGACCGCGTCGGCCATCAGAGCGGCCAGCAGCTCCGCGTCGGCGTCGGCGAGCGCCCCGACGTCGGCGAGGTGCGCCTTGGGGACGACGAGGACGTGGGTCGGGGCCTGCGGGGCCAGGTCGCGGAAGGCGAGCGTGCGCTGGGTCTCGGCGACCCGCTCGGCGGGCAGCTCGCCCGCGACGATGCGGCAGAACACACAGGACGACGGCGAGGTCACGGGCGCTCCCGGGTGAGGTAGAGGCCGGTCACGCCGGCGACGCCGAGCAGGACGGCGCCCGCCAGGACCAGCCGGAGCGTCCGCACGTAGGGGCCCGCCGGCTCGCCCGCCTCATCTGCCCCGCCGCCAGTCGGCGCGGCCGGAGGCGCGGGCGTCGGGGTGGGCGTGCTCTCGTCGAGCCGGCCGAACCCGGGCACCTGCCGCGCAGGGGTGGCCGAGGCCCCGGCCGCGACGACGGGCGCCAGCGCCAGCAGCAGCGAGGCGGCCAGCCCGACGAGCAGGACGGCGAGCGCGGGAGCGGGCCTGCTCACCGGTACCGGCGCGGCGAGCGGCAGCGACCGGGCGGGGAGCACGCGGGCGATCGTAGGGGCAGGGCTACCAGCGGCCCGTGCGCGCGCTGAGCACGGCCGCCGCGGCCGCTCCCGCGGTCGACGTGCGCAGCACCGTCGGCCCGAGCCGGACGGCGGCGGCCCCCGCCTCGGCGAACACCTCGAGCTCGCGCTCGTCGATGCCGCCCTCCGGGCCCACGACGAGGACGACGTCGCCGTCGTCCGGGAGCGCGACGGAGGTGAGCGGGGCCGACGCCGCCTCGTGCAGCACGAGGCCGGTCGCGCCGCGCAGCCGCGCGGCGACCTGTGCTGTGGTGTGCAGCGCGGCCACCTCCGGGACGTGCGCGCGGCGCGACTGCTTGGCCGCCTCGCGCGCGGTCGAGCGCCAGCGCTGCAGCTGCTTGTCGCCGCGGTCGCCCTTCCACTGCATGACGCAGCGGGCCGCGACCCAGGGCACGACCTCGTCGAGCCCGACCTCGGTGGCGAGCTCCACGGCGAGCTCGCCGCGGTCGCCCTTGGGCAGCGCCTGCACCAGCACCAGCCGCGGCGAGGGGGCAGGCTCGACGGCGCGCGCGACCACCTCGAGGACGAGGCTGTCGCGGCCGGAGGACACGACCCGGCAGGAGGCCCGGGTGCCGCGCCCGTCCACGAGGTCGACGGCCTCGCCCGGCAGCATCCGGCGGCTGCCCGCCGCGTGCCGCCCCTCGGCGCCGTCCAGGACGATCCGGGACGGCGTGAGGTCCTCGCACAGGAAGACCGGCGTGCTCACCGCCGTGCCCTACCTCTTCAGCCGGCTGAACAGGCCCCTCCCGCCGTTGCTCGAGGCCTGCCGCTCCTCGCCGCGCAGCCGAGCGAGCTCGCGGAGCAACTCCTCCTGCCGGCCGTCGAGCCGGGTCGGCACCTGCACGTCGAGGTGCACGTGCAGGTCGCCCCGGCCGGTGCCGCGCAGGTGGGGCACGCCGCGGGCGCGCAGGGTGAGCACGGCGTCGGGCTGCGTGCCGGGCGCGACGTCGAGCTTCTCCTCGCCGTCCAGCGTGGCCAGCGGCAGCGTCGTCCCGAGCGCGGCCGCGGTCATGGGCAGGCTCACCCTGCAGTGCAGGTCGTCGCCGTCGCGGGTGAACACCGGGTGCGGCCGCTCCACGACCTCGACGAACAGGTCGCCCGGCGGGCCGCCGCCCTGACCGACCTCACCCTCCCCGGACAGCCGGATGCGCATGCCGTCCTCGATGCCGGCGGGCACCTTGACGGTGAGGGTGCGCCGCGCGCGGACCCGCCCGTCGCCGCCGCACTCGTGGCAGGGGCTCGAGATGATCGAGCCGAGCCCGGAGCAGCGCGGGCAGGTGCGGCTCGTCATGACCTGGCCGAGGAAGCTGCGCTGCACCTGCTGCACCTCGCCGGCGCCGCGGCAGGTCGGGCAGGTCTCCGGGTGCGTGCCGGGCTGGGTGCCCGCGCCGGTGCAGGTGCCGCAGACGACGGCGGTGTCGAGCGTCAGCTCGCGGTCGACGCCGAAGGCGGTCTCGGCCAGGTCGCACTCGATGCGGATCAGCGCGTCGGCCCCCTGTCGGACGCGGCTGCGCGGGCCCCGGCCCCCGCCGCCGCCGCCGAAAAACGCGTCCATGATGTCGCCGAGCCCGCCGAACCCCGCGGCGAACGGGCTGCCGGCGCTGCCCGGCCCGGACGACAGCGGGTCGCCGCCGAGGTCGACCACCTGGCGCTTCTGCGGGTCGGACAGCACCTCGTACGCCGCCGTGACCGCCTTGAACCGCTCCTGCGCCTCCGGGTCGGGGTTGACGTCGGGGTGCAGGCTGCGGGCCAGCTTGCGGTACGCCTTCTTGATCTCGTCGTCGCTGGCGTCGCGGGCGACGCCCAGGGTGCCGTAGTAGTCGGTCGCCACGAGGCTACGCACCCGCCAGCAGGTCGCCGACGTAGCGCGCCACCGCGCGGACCTGCCCGATGGCTCCGGGGTAGTCCATCCGCGTGGGGCCGACCACGCCGAGCCCGGCGTACGCCGCCCGGTCGGGCCCGTAGCCCACCGTCACCACGGACGTGGACCGCAGTCCCTCCACGCTGTTCTCCTCGCCGATCTTGACGTGCACGGTGGTGGGGTCGTTGACCTCACCGATGAGCTTGAGCAGGACGACCTGTTCCTCGAGGCTCTCGAGAACCGGTCGCAGGGTTCGGGGGAAGTCGAGGGCCGAGCGGGTCAGGTTCGCCGTGCCGGCAATGGCTACCCGCTCCTCGGGCCGCTCGACCAGGGTCTCCAGCACGACCGCCATCACGCTCGTCAGCACCGGGCGGATCGCGACCGGGGCGGCGTCCGGCAGGTCGGACAGCGCCGCCGGCGCGTCGACGAGCCGGGCGCCGTGCAGCCGCGAGCCGAACGCGGTGCGCAGCTGCGCCACCTCCTCGTCGGCGAGCTCGACGGGCAGCTCCAGCACCCGCTGCTCGACGCGGCCGGTGTCGGTGATGAGCACGAGGAGCAGTCGGTTCGGCGCGAGGTGGACGATCTCCAGGTGCCGCACGGCGCTGCGGGTCAGCGACGGGTACTGCACGACGGCGACCTGGTGGGTGAGCTGCGCGAGCAGGCGCACGGTGCGCCGGACGACGTCGTCGAGGTCGACCGCGCCCTCGAGGAAGGTCTGGATGGCGCGGCGCTCGGCCGCCGACAGCGGCTTGACGGTCGACAGCCGGTCGACGAACAGCCGGTAGCCCTTGTCGGTGGGGATGCGGCCGGCGCTGGTGTGCGGGTGGGTGATGTAGCCCTCGTCCTCGAGCGCGGCCATGTCGTTGCGGACGGTCGCCGGGCTCACTCCGAGGGCGTGCCGCTCCGCCAGCGCCTTGGAGCCGACCGGCTCGTTGGTCGAGACGAAGTCCTCGACGATCGCGCGCAGGACCTCGAGCTTGC
>JALYMN010000365.1 GCA_030773675.1 Actinomycetota bacterium | reverse complement strand
CCGATCGGCGTCGGTGCAGATCGAGCCCGACGATCTGCTTGCCTGTGTACCCTTCGCTCACAGGGGCCTCCTTCGTCGTGGGACGTGAGCACCCCGAGAGTGACTCGGGACGTCACGGGGAGCGGAGACCCGCTCCTTCATCGCATCAGAGGGCTTCTCGCCGATCAGGACGCCGCCTGGTGCACCCCCCGGCTTGGTCTTGCGCCCCTAGTTGCTCCTGTTGTCGGTGATCTAGTAGACGGGTAGGGGTTGGACGCGCAGGGTGAGCGGAGTCTTGTAGAGCAAGCCGCGCCAGGACCTGGCAGCAGGGCTCAGCTGCTGTCGGGCTCCGGGAGCAGGGCCAGGACCCGTAGAGCTTGAACGCCTTGTCGTAGGTCGCCCCGTGGGACCTGCTGGTCTCCAGACCTGGGCGTGCATCTTCCACCCGGCTCAGGTGCCGAGCGCCCAGTACGGTGCTGGCGGGCTTACCTCCACGGCGCGACGGCAGCTGCGGTATCAAGCCATGCGGTTGTGAAACCTGTGCCGGCTCTGCCGCTGGCACCACGTCCTCTGGCACCTCGGCACACCCACCCTCGCCGACCTGCACCTCCCCTGGCTCACCCCCGACCCCGACCCGCCCGACGGCTGAGTCAGAGGTGTTGTGCGACATGATCGGCGAGTGGCCTGGGGCGCGTCCTCGCGACGGCACACCCCCCTGATGGGCCCGGCCGGGGCCCGCCCCCGCGACGTGCGCCTGCGCATGTCCGGGAGAGGGTGGTCAAGGGTGCCGTCGCACTGCTGCGGTGAGGACGATGCCCTCGCGTGGCCATGCGCACCAGGCTGAGTGCCGGGAGGTCAGGACGATGACCAGATACGCGCTCGCCTACCGCTTCGGGCTCACTCCGTGGGAGCGCTACGGGACGGCGGCGGCGGCGAGCATCGGGCCCTGCTGGACCGTGAGGAGGCAGAGCGGTCGCGCCCGCTGGGCCGGGCGCTCGACCTCGGGTGCGGCCGTGGTCAGTACAGCCGCGAGCTCGCGAGGCGCGGCTGGAGGGTCGTCGGCATCGACAACGTCCCGCGTGCGGGTCAATGCGGCAAAGCGCACCGGCGTGGCCGCCATCGACGTCGTCGTGGGCGACGTGACGGACCTCCGGCCGGCCGAGCTGGGCACTTCGACTTCTTCTTCGACGTCGGCTGCTTCCAGGGCCTGAGCTCGGAGCAGCGTCTCGCCGAGGGTCGGGGTGTCGCTGCGCTCGCCAACCCGGGTGCGACGCTGCTGATGCTCGCCTTCCAGCCAACCATCATGAGACCCGTCGTGGGTGGCGTGTCGAGGACGGACGTGGAGGCCGCACTCGAGGGCTGGGAGATGCTCGCGGTCGAGCCCGCGGAGACCTCGGGGCTCGGCTGGCCGCTGACGACGACGTCGCCGCAGTGGCACCGGCTCCGTCGACAGCCGTAGTCCCCCAGGTGGCTCGGCGGCACCGCGCCCCACCGACCGAGACAGCCGCGGCGGCACCAGCGACCCGCAAGGCAGGAGCAGACCGCCAGCGCGTTCCACGCACGCCGCCGTCGCTACGAGTCGGTCGCGACCTCCCTGTCCCCGCCCTGGCCGTCGTCGGCTGCGGCGGCAGTGTCTGCGCGACCCTCGATGATCGCCACGATGCGCTGCAGATCGTCGACCGTGGCGAACTCGATCATCAGCCGCCCACGGTTGCGACCGACCTCGACCTTGACCCGGGTGTCGAGCCGGTCGGCCAGGCGCTCGCCCAGCTCGCCGACCCCGGCCGGTACCCGTCGGCGGCCGCGGGCGGGCCGGGGCGTGGGTGCGGCAGCATCGTGGGGCTCCGCGGCGGCCAGCGCGACCGCCTCCTCGACGGCGCGCACCGACAAACCCTCGGCGACCACGCGCGTCGCCATTGCCTCCTGCGCCTCCGGCGTCGGCAGACCGAGGATGGCCCGGGCGTGCCCGGCCGACAGGACTCCGGCTGCCACCCGTCGCTGCACCGGCGCCGGGAGGTTCAGCAGACGGATGGTGTTGCTGATCTGCGGGCGCGAGCGGCCGATCCGCGCTGCCAGCTCCTCGTGCGTGGCGCCGAAGTCCGACAGCAGCTGGCTGTACGCGGCGGCCTCCTCCAGCGGGTTGAGCTGCTGGCGGTGCAGGTTCTCGAGCAGCGCGTCACGGAGCATGGCGTCGTCCGGGGTCTCGCGGACGATTGCAGGGACGCGCTCCAGACCGGCCTCCCGGCAGGCCCGCCACCGGCGCTCGCCCATGACGAGCTCGTACCGGTCAGGACCGACCGGTCGCACCACGACCGGCTGCAGCAGGCCCACCTCGCGCACGCTCGTCACCAGCTCGGCGAGCGCGTCGGCGTCGAAGTGCTCGCGCGGCTGCGCGGGGTTGGGCCGGATCGCGTCGACCGGCAGCTCCAGGAAGCGGGCGCCCGCGACCTCCTGCCTGCGCTCGTCGTCGCGCGACGGCGGTGCCGTCGGGATGAGGGCGCCCAGACCCCGACCGAGCCCGCCCCGGGGCCCGCTCACGGGCGACCCTGACCGCGGGCGGCGATCTCGCGCGCCGCGCCGATGTACGCGACGGCGCCTCTGGAGGCCGGGTCGTACGTGACCACCGACTGCCCGTAGCTCGGCGCCTCGCTCACCCGGACGCTGCGGGGCACCGCCGTCCGCACCACCAGGTCGCCGAAGTGGGTGCGGACCTGCTCGGCCACCTGGTCGGCGAGCCGGGTGCGCGCGTCGTACATGGTCAGGAGGATGGTGGACACGGCGAGCTCGGGGTTGAGGTTGGCACGCACGAGCTCGATCGTCTTGAGGAGCTGCTCGAGCCCCTCCAGCGCGTAGTACTCGCACTGGATCGGGATCAGCACCTCGCGGGTCGCGACCATGGCGTTGACGGTCAGCAGCCCGAGCGAGGGAGGGCAGTCGACGATGACGTAGTCGAGGTCGGCGCCCTCGTCCTTGACGTACGCCTCCACCGCCCGCTGCAGCCGCGACTCGCGCGCGACCATGCTGACGAGCTCGATCTCCGCGCCAGCGAGGTCGATCGTCGCGGGGACGCAGCGCAGCCCCGGCACCTGAGGCGAGGACTGCACCACCTCCGCGATCGCCTTGCCGTTGACCAGGACGTCGTAGACGTCCGGCGTGCCGGAGTGGTGCTCCACGCCCAGCGCCGTGCTGGCGTTGCCCTGCGGGTCCAGGTCGACGACGAGGACCTCCGCGCCGTGCAGGGCGAGCGCGACGGCGAGGTTCACCGCGCTGGTGGTCTTGCCGACGCCGCCCTTCTGGTTCGCGACGGTGATCACGCGCAGGCTGTCCGGACGCGGGAACGGCTCCGCCCGGCCGGACAGCACGCGCACCGCGGCCGCCGCCGCGTCGCCGATCGGGGTGTCCGGCGCGGGGGCGAAGGGGTCGCCCGCAGGCGTCCCGGCGGGCATCGCCTCGGC
>JALYMN010000364.1 GCA_030773675.1 Actinomycetota bacterium | reverse complement strand
GCCCGCTGTCGCGGGCGGAGCCCCTCCCAGAGGGCCTGGGGCGAGGCCTGCGGCGTCGCAGGCCCCGTCCCGGTGGATTCGGCTCGGACGGCCCCCATCACCCGAGGTCGGTCACGCCGAACCTGATCAGGCTGTAGAAGAGCGCGCCCAGGTACCCCAGCCCGCCGAGCACCAGGATCACCGTGAAGATCGGGTTGGGCCGGATCTTCTTCGGCAGGTTGCGGTTGTTCACCACCGCCAGCGTGAGGCAGTACGCCCCCATGACGAAGGTCGACAGGAACGCGAGCACGTCGAGGATCTGCGTCGGGCCGTCGGCCGGGCCGAACCACAGGATGAGGAGCCCGAACGCGATCACGAACCACAGGTACATGGCGTACAGCTGGGCCATCTTGAAGCGCTTCGCGCCGGGCATGAAGTAGTACGTCATGTCCGACTGCCCGCGGGCGAACGCGTCGAAGAGCCCGATGCTGGCCTTGAACCCGATGATCGCGATGAACACGAAGAACAGCGGGTCGAGGATGCCGGCGGCCCGGCCGAACGCGTCGCCCATGGCCGTCAGCGCCGCCTCCTCCTCACCTTCGAGGAGCGCCTGCCGCGCCGCGGGGTTGACTTCCGCGGCGTTCATGGCGAGCACCGTGAAGATGATCGTCACGAGCATCGTGGTGCCGAAGAAGAGCAGGAGCGCGTCGTAGTTGATCCAGCGGCGCCACCCCTGCCACTTGCGCATCTCCTCCGGGTCGTCGACGTCGAACATCGAGCCCGCCTCGGGGATCGTCTCCTCTTCCTCGGCGTGCAGCAGGCCGCGGACGCGGGGGATGTGGACGCCCATGCCCGCGCCCTTGTCGCGTAGCCACAGCGTGTACCACATCTGCTGCATGCCGGACGGGCCGGCGAAGGCCAGCGCGCCGACCACGAGCGGGAACCACTGGGCGCTCAGCGTCCCCGCGGGGAAGCCGACGTCGAAGCGGAACAGGCCGAGGAGCACCTGGCCGAGGTCCGACAGGCTGCCCACGATGGCGCCGACGATCGCCGATCCGATCACCAGGACGCCGACGAGGAACGCCAGCAGCGACTCGATCAGGTTGTAGATGTAGGTCACCACGGTGAACATGATCCCGATGACGATCAGCGCCACGGTGGCCGACAGCTGCCACGGGATGCCGGTCAGCGTCTCGAATGCGACCGCCCCGTTGGAGATGTGGCCTGGCCAGATGTAGACGAGGATGGCCACGGCGAAGAAGAGCCACATGAGCGGCTTGGCTATGCGTGCTGCCCCGAAGAAGATCGACTCGCCCGTCGCCATGGCGTAGCGCGCCATCTCGAGCATCACGATGGTCTGGACGACCACGCCCACGAGGAACATCCACCGGATCTCCGGCCCGAACACGATGACGAGGCGCGGCCACAGGAACGTCTCGCCGAAGCCCACGCCGAGCGCGACGAGGATCATGGCCGGCCCGATGATGTGCGCCGCCTCGGGCGGCTCGGGCAGCTTGCGGATCTTCATCGGCGGGAGCTTGCCCGCGTAGTGGACCCTCCCGTCCTCTACCTCGGTGCCGGCTGCGACGGCACCTGGTGTCGTTGCCACTAGCTCTCCCCCTCCCCCTACGTGTTGATCGTCAGCGCTCGCTGAGCGCTGCGAACCTTATCCCGGATCATCGCGTGCCGGCCCCGTTCAGCAGGCCGGCCATGCGGGCCCAGCGGTACTTCGCGCCCAGCACCTCGACCATGGTCTCCGTGCTGTACGGGTACGCGGGGATGCCCCGCTCGAAGAGGTAGTTCGACGCCTCCTCCACCTGGACGTCGCCGGCCAGCGAGGCCACGATCGGCTTCTCGATGCCCTTGCCCCGATACTCCTCGACGACGTCGGAGACCACCTCGGCGAAGGTCATGGGCGGGGTGATGATCGTGTGCCAGTAGCCGAGGATGAGCGAGTGGATGCGCTCGTCCTCCAAGCCGAGGGCGATCGTCTTGCGGTAGGTCTCCGGCGGCTCGCCGCCGGTGATGTCCACCGGGTTGCCGGCGGCGCCGAAGGGCGGGATGTACTGCATGAAGGCCGCGTTGAGGTCATCGGGCATCTCCATGAGCTGCAGCCCGTTGAGGTAGC
>JALYMN010000363.1 GCA_030773675.1 Actinomycetota bacterium | reverse complement strand
CGACGTAGTCCTGCGGCGGCAGCAACCCGAGCGCGGTCATGTCCTCGCGGAACAGCGCCGTCTCGCGCTCGGCGAGCGCCGCCCAGTCCTGCCCGGTGGCGCGGGCCCGCTCGAGCAGCGGGTCGTCAACGTCGGTGACGTTCTGCACGTACTCGACGGCGAGGCCGCGGTCGCGCCACAGCCGCACGAGCGTGTCGAAGGCGAGGTAGGTGGCGGCGTGGCCCAGGTGCGTCGCGTCGTACGGCGTGATGCCGCAGACGTAGAGCCGGGCGGTGCCCTGCGGGTCCACCTCGACCGGCCCGCCGGTGGCGGACGAGTGCAGGCGCAGTGGCGCGGGCGACGGCTCCGGGGGCAGCGGCGGGAGCGCGGTCGCGGGCCAGGAGCGCATGGGCAGGGAGCCTAGTTGCGGCCGCCTAGCCGGCTCAGAACGGCGGCCACGGGATCGCGGGCCAGTCCGGCGACGGCTCGGGGTGCCGGCGCGTGCTGAGCAGCCGGTCGACCCGCTGCACGGTGCGGCGCACCTCGCGGACGGTCAGGTGCTCCGACAGCGCCTCGCCGAGCGGGCCCTCCAGGTCGGCGCGCAGCACGCCGAGCACCTCGACCGCCTCGTCGGTGAGCGGCTGCGACCGCCACTGCCAGAGCAGGGTGCGCAGCTTGTCCTCGGTCGAGAAGCAGATGCCGTGGTCGACGCCCTGCACCCGGCCCTCGGGCGTGGGCAGCAGGTGCCCGCCCTTGCGGTCGGCGTTGTTGACGACCGCGTCGAACACCGCCATCCGGCGCAGGTCGGGGTGGTCGCCGCGGGCCAGCGCCGCCAGGTCGACCGTCTCGTCGACGTCGACCCACAGCTGGCACATGCCCGGACCGAACGGACCGTCGCGCAGCACCGTCGGCGGCACGAGGTCCCACCCGCTCGCCTCGCTGACCAGGTACGCCGACACCTCCCGCCCGGCGAGGGTGCCGTCGGGGAAGTCCCACAGCGGGCGCTCGCCGCGCACCGGCTTGTAGACGCAGGCGGCCGTGGTGCCGTCCAGGGAGACCGCGCAGTACAGCGTCGCGTTGCTCGCGTCGACGAGCCGGCCCTCGATCGCGAGCTCCCCGTGGCGCAGGAGGCGCAGGGCGCTCTCGAGCTCCAGCCCCGACCGCTCGGCCGGGCCCGGCTCGTGCGCCGCTCCGGACGAGGTCAGCGCCGGTGGCCGTTCTGCCGCGGGCAGACGTGCCCCTCGGGGTCCAGCGGCAGGCCGCACAGCGGGCACGGGGGCCGGCCGGCGGCGACGACGCGCTGGGCGCGCTTGACGAAGGCCCGCGCGGCGTCCGCGCTGATCACCACGCGCAGGACGGCGGGGCCCTCCTCGGCGTCCGACAGCGGCTCGACCTCGGCCTGCGCCTCGTCCTCGGGCTGGGCGAGCGCCTCGATGACGACGCGTGCGCTCTCGGCGTCCCAGGCCAGGCCGAGCGCGCCGACCCGGAACTCCTCCTCGACCGGCGCGTCGAGCGGCGCGGTGTCCTCCAGCTCGCGCGGCGCGACCGCGGGCACGTCCGCGTCGGTCGTGCGGCGCACCGTCTCGAGGAGCTCCTCGAGCCGCTCGGCGAGCACCTGCACCTGCACCTTCTCCAGCGCCACGGAGGTCGTGCCCACGGCGCCGCTGGCCTGCAGGTAGAACGTGCGGTCGCCCGGCTGGCCGACCGTGCCGGCGACGAAGCGCTGCGGCGGGTCGTAGGCGAAGACCTGGCGGGGCATCCGGCGAGCCTATTCGGTGAGCCGGACGCTCACGCCGCGCCGGCGCCGCCGGCGCCGCCGCCCACGACCGCGTCGGAGGACCGCCTGCGGCTGCGGCCCTTGCGCTTGGGCGGCAGCAGGTCGTCCACCCCACCGCCGGTGTCGTTGAGCCGGACGACGAACGGGCGCAGCTCGCTGTACCGGATGACCGTGACCGAGCAGGGGTCGGCCTGGATGCGCTGGAAGGAGTCGAGGTGCAGGCCGAGCGCGTCGGCCACCACCGCCTTGATGACGTCGCCGTGGGAGCAGGCCAGCCAGGTCGCGTCCGGCCCGAGCCGGGCGTTCCAGTCGCGCACGGCCGCCACGGCGCGGTTCTGCGTCTCGCGCAGCGGCTCGCCCTCCGGCCCCGGGAACACCGCCGCGGAGGGGTGGGCCTGCACGACCTTCCACAGCGGGTCCTTGGCCAGCTCCTTGAGCGGGCGCCCGGTCCAGTCGCCGTAGCGGCACTCGCCGAGCCGGTCCTCGACCTCCAGCGGGGTGTCGCGCCCGTCCGCGGCCTGCGCGTCGCGGATGGCGCCGGCGGTGTCGAGGCAGCGGTCGAGCGGGCTGCTGACGATCGCGGCGAAGGGCACCCGGCGCAGCCGCTCGGCGACCGCTGCGGCCTGGGCCTGCCCGCGCTCGTCCAGGTGCAGGCCGGGGGTCCAGCCGGCGAGCACGGGGCCGGTCATGTGCGTCAGGCCGTGCCGCACGAGGACGAGCGTGGTCACGGGGCGAACCGTAACGGCAGGGTCGGACAGCGGCAGGTCGGCAGGCCGCGCCCGCCCGAGCGCTGTCGCGCCGGTCCGTGCCGCGGCCGCCGACGTGCGCTAAGCCGCCCGGGCCGCCAGGACGACGAGCACGACGAGGCCGAGCGCGACCCGGTACGGCACGAAGGCGACGATCGTGTGGCCGGCGACGAAGCGCAGCAGGAACGCGATGGAGGCGAGCGCGACGGCGAAGGAGACCACCGAGCCGACCAGGACCGGCACCAGCCCGACTCCCCCGCCCAGGGCGGACGGGAGCTCGAGCAACCCCGCGGCGGTGAGCGCGGGCACGGACAGGAAGAACGACAGGCGGGTCGCGGTCACGCGGTCCAGCCCGAGCAGCAGCCCTGCGCTGATCGTGGCGCCGGAGCGCGAGACACCGGGCACGAGCGCCACGCACTGCACCAGCCCGATGAGCAGGTTGTCGCGCACGGTCACCTCGTGCTCCCCGCGGGCCTGCGTGGCGCGGCGCTCGGCCCACACCATCACCGCGCTCCAGGCCACGAGCGCGAGACCGACGGTGACCAGGGACCGCAGCACCGGCCCCTTGACGACGTCGCGGCCGAGCAGGCCGACGACGCCGATCGGCACCGACCCGACGACGACGCCGACGGCGAGGCGGAAGCCGTCGCCCCGCTCGGCCGGCCGCAGGAGCCCGCGGACCAGGTCGGTGAGCAGGCGCGCCAGGTCGCGGGCGAAGTAGAGCAGCACGGCGACGATCGCGCCCATCTGGATGACGACGGTGAACGCGGTGACAGCGGGATCGTCGACGTCCAGGCCGAGCAGGCCCTCGGCGATCGTGAGGTGCCCGGTGCTGCTGACCGGGAGGAACTCGGTCAGCCCCTCCACGACGCCCAGCACGACGGCGTCGGCGATCCCGAGGCTCACGTCCGTCCTTCCCGGCCGGCCGCGCTGCGCTCCCGTACGGCGACGGCCGCGGCGAACCCGAGACGGTAGGCGGCGACCGGGCGCAGCGCGGTCTCCGCCGCTCGTGACACGGCCCACGCGGCCGCGACCGCCGCGGCCGGCACGCCCGCCCCGAGCAGCGGCGCGAGCGCGCGCAGCAGCGGCCGTTCGGCGCGCAGCAGGGTGAGCCCGGCGGCGCCCGCGGTGACCGGCAGCGACATGAGAAGCGCGAACCGCCCGGCGTCCTGCCGCCGCACGCCCGCGGCGCGCAGGACGGTG
>JALYMN010000362.1 GCA_030773675.1 Actinomycetota bacterium | reverse complement strand
CGTCCGGCCCGCCCCGACCGCTGCCGGGCCGGTCGCCCCCGACGTGCGCGAGCCCACCCCCTCGGCCACTCTGGGCGGCGAGCCTCCGGACCCCGTCGTCGCTCCCCGGCCCGACGGGGCAGGTCCGCTCGCCGACCCCGACGTGAGCGGGGCGCCCGGAGGCACCCCCGGGGCGCGCAGCGGAGCCGACGGCGGCACGATCGACCCGGACGCGGGCCAGAGCCGGCGGAGTGCGCCGCAGGACGACGACGAGGCGGAGGACCACGGACGCGATGACGAGAGCGAGGGCGAGGACGAGGGCGGCGAGGATGCCGGCGGTCGCGGCTGAGCGGCCCGCCCGGGACGCTCGAGCAGGTGCGCGCACGGGTCCGGTCGTGGACGCTCGACCGGCAGGCGGGAGGCGACCGTGACCGCATCCTCATCGTCGAGGACGAGCCGCGGATCGCGGCGTTCCTGCAGAAGGGCTTCGCCGCGCAGGGCTTCGTGACCGAGGTGGCGCAGGACGTTGCGGAGGCCGTCGCCCGGGCGCGGACCGAGCCCGACCTCATCGTGCTGGACCGCGGGCTGCCGGACGGCGACGGGCTCGACGTCCTGCGCAGCTGCGCCGCGCCGACCACGGGGTGCCGGTCATCGTCCTGACCGCCCACGACACCGTGGCCGACACGGTCGCGGGCCTCGACAGCGGCGCCGACGACTACGTCACCAAGTCGTTCAGCTTGGAGGAGCTGCTCGCCCGGGTGCGGGCGCGCCTGCGCACCGGGACGAGCAACCAGGAGCAGCCCGGCGTGCTGCGTGCCGGTGGCGTGGCGCTCGACCTCAAGACCCGCCGCGCCCACGTCGACGGGCGCACCGCCGACCTCAGCGCGCGCGAGTTCGCGCTCGCCGAGGTGCTGCTGCGCCATCCGGGCCAGGTGCTCAGCCGCACGCAGCTGCTCGACCAGGTGTGGGGCTACGACTACGACCCCGGCTCCAACGTCGTCGAGGTCTACGTCGGCTACCTGCGCAAGAAGCTCGGCCGGGACCGCATTGAGAGCGTGCGCGGCATGGGCTACCGGCTGGTGGACCCGGACGGTGAGGCCTGAGGCGGCGGTCGCTGACCGCGGCCCTTCGGCTCGCTGCGCCTCAGGAGGCTGCGTTAGGGTCCGTGCGGTTCCAGCGTCCGGTGCAGGCCGCAGGAGCAGGGAGGCGTACGCGTTCCTGGTGGGCGCCCCGGTCTTCAAAACCGGTGAGGGTCGGTATCCGGTCCTGGTGGGTTCGATTCCCATCCGCCTCCGCCACCCCCGCTGACCTGCGGACTTGGCGCTGACGACGCCGCTGCTCGGCACCGGGACACAGCCGCCAGAGGCTCCGCGTGCCATTCGCGTGCCATTACGGCCTGGAGCTCTCGGGACGGCGTCGCACAGCGCGGGACAGCCCTGGCCCCGCTGGCGACGACAGGTCGAGACCTCAGCGGCTGCCGGTATCGTTCGCCGCCCGGTCTGCCTGCCGCTGGACGGCGACGTCGGACAGGCGCGAGGCGATGAGCGCGTCGCGTTGGTCGGCAGCATGCTGGTAGCGCAGAGCCGCGGCCGACGAGCTGTGGCCGGCCCGCCGCATGACCTCCGCCAGTGTGGCGCCCGCCTGGGCGCTCAGCGTCAGCCCGGCGTGCCGCAGGTCGTGGAAGTGCACATCGGGCAAGCCCACCCGCGCTCGAGCGATCTTCCAGTGGTACTGCACGTGGTAGGCCCTCAACATGGACCCGTCCGCCCGGGTGAACAGCGGTGCCGCAGGCAGGCCCGGCGGCAGGGCTTCCAGGTGTTCCGAAAGCGCGGCAACGGCCGGTGCCGGGAGGTGCACGGTGCGTCGACTGTCAGCCTTGGGTTGCGTGACGCGCGGTCCCTTGCCGGCCACCTCGACGACCTGCCGTTCGATCCGTAGCTGACCTGTGTCCAGGGCAACATCACCGCGGCGCAGCGCGAGCACCTCGCCCAGGCGCGTGTGCGCCCAGAAGGCCAGGGTCACCAGTGTCCTGAGGTCCGCGGGCATGGCAGCTGTGAGCGCCTCGACCTCGGGCAGCCCGAGCAAGGGCCGCTCCGGCGAGTACGCCTGGCCGGCGCCCTTGATGCGGCACGGGTTGCGCTGGAGCGCCTCGTCAGCGACGGCCGTGTTGAGCACGGCGCGCAGGACGGCATACGCCTGACGCACTGCGGTCGGACCGGTCAACCTGCTGATGTCGGCGTGCCAGCGCCGCACATGAGCTGGTGTGATCTTGTCCAGCGGCAGGTCACCGAGCGTCGGCAGGATCCAGGCATCCAGGCTGTGCCGGTAGGTGTCCGTCGTCCGCGGCGCCAGCGGGCGCCCTCGGATCGAGCGCTGCTGGAGCCAGGCCACGCTGTAGTCGCGGAGCTGGACGGAGCTGGCTCGCGAGTCCACCCACTGGCCCCTCACCATGTCCGTCTCGACGGCGGAGAGGTACCGCGACGCCTCGACCTTGCTCGCGAAGGTATGAGGGCCGGGGATGAGCTCGCCCCGAGGCCCGGGGTAGCGGACCTGCCAGCGGCCGCTAGGCAGACGCCTGATAGCCCCGAACTTGCGACGGCTCATGTCTCCTCCTCGCTCTCCCGCAGGGAGGTACCACGCCGAGAAGCGGCTCCGTCCTGAGCCGACGCCCAGTGTGTACGTCGCGGGTCCATGTGCACAGACCGGACGAGCAGCGCAGGCACGCCCTGGTGGTCGTCGACCTGCAGACGCGCGACGAGCTCTGAGAGGACGGCTGCGGGGATCCGCCGACACGCGCCGATGCGGACCGACGCGACCATGCCGCTCCGCAGCAACCCGTACAGCGTCGAGCGGCCGATCCCGAGCGCGGCGGCTGCCTCGGCAGGGGTGAGCAGCAGCTTGTCCATAGCACGCTCCAGGGGGAGAAGGACGTCCACACGCGGCTGCGTGGACTGCCCTGGCTGGCGTAAGTGCGCTTGGCACGCGCACTGAGACACGCGCTTCACAACTCCGTCATCGCTGCCCCTGCAGGCGGGCACCGGCCGCGGGCGCAGCGTCGCGAGGAACCACAGGAAACGTCCGAGCGGCGAAACACCCAGCGCCGGATCAGACGGGGGCTGCCCATCGCCGCCGCCCTCGCCCGCGTGGTCGCCCGGTCTTGCCCGCCTGCTGACTCAGCCTTGCCCCGCCTGGCCGCCCGGCCTGCCCGGTGGTCGCCCGGTCTTGCCCGCGTGGTCGCCCGGTCTTGCCCGCCTGGCCACCCGGTCTTGCCCGCGGTGTCGGCGATCTCGCCGACCGGGCCGACTGGCTGAGACCCGTGCTCCATCACCGCTCCGTCACTCGACGGAGCATCTGATCAGATCACCGATGAGGAGCGCCAGGTCTCCATCGCGAGGAACAGCCGCCGTACGTCGTGCTGCTGTCGAGGGATCACCTCGAGTCCCTCGAGATGACTTGCCCAGGGCGTCGCCAACGCCGAAGCACTCCCCGGGATGGAGCAGGCAGGCAGACGCTGCCGCGGGCTGCGGCGCCTCCGCCGAGCCGACGTGCGACATCCTGTCCGCTTGGGCGCGGTGGTAGCTCAGACCAACCGGTACGACCTCGTCCTGCAACGCGCGGCGGTGGGGCCCGAGCGGCTGCGGTGGCCCGCGCACAGGCAGCGGCAAGGGCCCGCCGGCCGGGCGCGGCTCGACAGCGCGTTTGAGCCGCAACTGGTTCGTGCTGCCGAGCGACCAGAACGGGCAGGGATGAGACTTGTGGCGTTCTCCCGCCCGGTCTGACTCCAAGAACGGCCGGCGCGAACCTGCTGCCCTGTAAGCGATCCGTCGGCCGGGCGGGAGACACCTGGCACGGCCGTCGGGTGGAA
>JALYMN010000361.1 GCA_030773675.1 Actinomycetota bacterium | reverse complement strand
CGATGGTGAACTCGATGTCGCACAGGTCGCGGTAGTGCTGCTCGAGCGTCGCCATGGTGCCGACGAGCTCGTCGTACGACGCCTTGTCCAGGCCCTCGAGGTCGGCGAGCGGGACGGTGTTGCGGATCCCGGCGACGACGTCCTCCCCCTGCGCGTTCTGCAGGTAGTCGCCGTACACGCCCTGCTCGCCGCTGTGCGGGTCGCGGGTGAAGGCGACGCCGGTACCGGAGTCCATGCCGAGGTTGCCGAAGACCATGGCGCAGACGTTGACGGCGGTGCCGAGGTCGGCGGGGATGCGCTCCTGGCGGCGGTAGAGCTGGGCGCGCTCGCCGTTCCAGCTGTCGAACACCGCGCGCACGGCGAGGTCGAGCTGGGTGCGCGGGTCCTGCGGGAAGGGTTGACCGGTCTTCTCCTGCACGCGGTGCTTGTACCGGTCGACGAGACCGCGCAGGTCGTCCTCGTCGAGGTCGAGGTCGTTGCGCGTGCCCTTGGTCTCCTTGACCTCGTCGAGCACCTCGTCGAGGCCCTCGACACCCAGCACGGTCTTGCCGAACATCTGCAGCAGCCGGCGGTAGGAGTCCCAGGCGAAACGGGCGCTGCCGGACTGCTTGGCGAGCCCGTCGACGGAGGCGTCGTTCAGCCCGATGTTGAGGACGGTGTCCATCATGCCGGGCATGGAAAACTTGGCGCCGGACCGGACACTGACGAGCAGCGGGTCGTCCGGGTCGCCGAGCCGCTTGCCCATGTCCTGCTCCAGCGCGGCGAGGTGCGCGTCGACCTCCGCCGCGAGCTCGGGCGGGACCTCGCCCGTGGCGAGGTAGACGCGGCAGGCGTCGGTGGTGATGGTGAAGCCCGGCGGCACGGGCAGGCCCAGGACGGTCATCTCGGCGAGGTTCGCGCCCTTGCCGCCGAGCAGGTCCTTCATGTCCCTGCCGCCCTCGGCGAAGTCGTAGACCAGCTTGGGCACGTGGACCTCCTGCGACCGCTCGTGTTTCATGAGGTGACCGGACACTAACCCCGGCGCCTCCGGCGCAGCAGCACCAGGACGGCGAGGGCGGCGGCTCCCGCCGCCGCGAGCAGCGCAGCGCCGTCGCCGCTCGGGGGCCGGGCCTGGGCCGCGGGGCTAGCCCGGATCTTTCACACCGCCGTCGTGGACGGCTGCGGGAGCGGTGGGAGCGCCTGGTGCCGCTGATTGTGGACGCGGGGTACGACAGTGGCCCGAGTGTCGTCTCGGGGTGTCGCCGGCTCCACCTGCCGGAGGGGGCTGCTCGTCGGGGCGGCGGTGTTCAGCTCAGCAGGGTGCGCCGGCTGCGGGCAGCGCTCGAAGTCGGGTGATGCCGTCAAGCAGCAGTTGCGTCCAGCGACCGCGGCTGGACAGGTGCAGGGTGACTTGGCGGCCGGAGACGACGAGTCGGCCGGCGACGGACAGCAGCCGGAGCCGCAGGCGCTTGGGTTCCCAGCGGCGAGCCTCGTGACGGGTGAGGGCGAGCAGCTGGGTCCAGGCGGTCAGGTCGAGGGCGAGCGCGACCAGAGCGCACCAGATCTGGTTCTGCGTGAAGTCGTGCAGCGGCAGGTTGGTCAGGCCGGTGTCCTTGGCGACCCGGATCCGGTCCTCAGCGCGGGCGCGGCGGCGGTGCCGCAGCTCGAGGTCGGGCAGCTGCCCGCGGGTGGTGTTGGTGGCGAACGCGGTCAGTCGGTGGCCGTCGGCGTCGGTCAGCCGCAGCTGCGCGCCCGGGTGCGGTCGTTCCTTGCGCACGATCACCCGCATGCCGGGTGGCCAGCCGCTCAGGTCGAGCAGGCCGGTGAGCTCAGCGACCCACGCTCCGGGCCGGATCTGCCCGTCACTGGCGTAGGCGGGACTCCACGCCTGGTTCGCGATGACGGCGACCAGGTCGGCGGCGTTGTCCGGCAGCGGAAAACCGACCGAGTAGGACAGCCGCTGGGCGTGCAGCCAGTCCAGTACGGCGTGCGTGCAGCCGGCCGCGTCGGTCCGGATGAGCACCTTGCGACCCGGCCGCTGACCGGACCGACAGCCGGGGAGCTGGCGCAGCGCGTCGCGCAGCACCGCGACATGATCGGCGGCGGTGTTGGAGCCGGCGTTGCCCGGCCGCAGCGCGATCGCCAGCGGCTCGCCGGTGCCCTCGGGTCCGTGGTCAACGAAGGCGCACAACGGGTGAAAGCCGAAACCCCGCTTGAACGTCGGCCGGGCGCTCTCCTTCTCCGAGTGCGCGGTCACCAGCGTCGCGTCCACATCCACGACCAGCGGTGTCTTCGCGTCGACGCCGGAGTCCGGGGCGGACTGCCCGGCCAGCTGCCACGCCCGCGCCCGGGCCGCTGCCCGGGCC
>JALYMN010000360.1 GCA_030773675.1 Actinomycetota bacterium | reverse complement strand
CCCGGGTCTCGATCATGCCCAGGGCAATGCCCGGAATGTCACTTCCATTGTTGGTGGCCATCTGTTCCTCCGTAGATGAGTTGAGGTCGGGTGTTACAGGGTGAAGGGGTTGGACCGAGTCAGTCGTGCCAGCGCTCCTCGCTCCAGTGGTCGATGATCCCGCCGATGGTCAAGTCGGTGGTGATGCTCGGATCGCCGGTGGCATGGCGGGCCGCCGAGGTGCTGATGGTGATGACGAAGTCGCCCGGCTTTGTGCCGACCGGGTCGAGCGCCACTTCCAGGTCGCCGCTGTCGTCCTCGACCACCCGCAGCGACTTGTCTTGGAGCGTGGGGGTTCGATGGGTGGCGACGAGGTCGCGGAGGACGCGGTGGATGTTCATCGTCGCGCCTCACCGTCCGCAGACCGCGCCCCATCGCCCGCAGAGCGTGCCTCACCGTTCGCAGACGGGGTGGCCCGCTCCTCGCTCTCCTCGTCCCAGTAGTCGATGATGCCGACGATGGTCAGGTCGCTCGGGTACTCCTTGCTGCCGGCGGCGTCGCGCGCCGCCGAGCTGCCACACGCGATCACCCAATCGCCGGGCTTGCAGCCGACGGGGTCGACCGCCACCTGCTTGCCTCCCTTCCGGTCCTGGACGACCAGCAGCCGGTGGCTCTCGAGGCCGCCGATGCGGGCGGTGGCAACCAGCGTCCCTTCGACGCAGAAGATCTTCATCGCTGTGCCTCCTTCGGTCGCCCTCCGAATGGGAGCGAGCTCGGCGGGCCGTCGCCCTGCGCCTCGACCACCTCTAGGTGCGACCGGCCCCGCGCTCGCACAACCCCTTGGGCGACGAGGCCAGCAGGGCCGGCCGCACCCGCATACCGGGTCTCGATCGCCGCGGCTAGGCGGCGAGCACGTGCTTTCGCGCCGGCGCTGGCGCCCGGGATGCGCTCGTCGTAGTCGACGTGCACGAGCACCGGCACCGCAAGTCCGTGCGGCGCGTTCGTCCTCCGGAGGATCCCGATGCCGACGTCGAGGTCGACGGCACCTTCTTCGAGCGTGCGCATCTGCGCCTGGAAGGCGAGGTTGCGCAGCTGAACCTCGTCGATCGCGTCGCCGGCCACGACCAGCTTCTCGGTGTGGCCGGAATCCGCGTACCTTCCGCCGTTCCAGCCGCGAACCGCGTCGACCTGGCCGATGTTGTTCTTCAGCAGGTAGCCGCAGAGCCAGCGCATGCCCTCGGTCGCGGCGTCGGCCGCGTCCACGCCGGTGCAGTCGGCGACCGCGTGGCGGATGAACTCCTTGGCGGCCTCGCGCTCGAGGCTCGCAGTCTGCTCGTAGAGCGTGGCGCTGGAGACGAAGCGGTCCACGTCCGTCCTACCGGCGGCGTCGGGAACGTGGACGCGGATGGCGTCGGTGTCCGTGTCCACCCCGACGAGCAGCGTGGCCACGCTCGCCGCGCAGCACTGGGTGGACTCGACGGCGCCCTCGAACTCCTGGAGCCGCGCCAGCAGGGCGGTCGCGGCGCGCACCTCGTCACTGCCGTGCGCGGCACAGCCTTGGTGGCGTGGGTCGACGCTGCTGAAGTGGTAGAGCCCGATCTTCAGGTAGCGCGTGGGCTCGCTGGCGTCGTTCGGCCGGCCCTCGCGCCAGCGTCGCAGCTCCACCGCTTCCCACCGGTGCAGCGCGTCCTCGACGTCGAACATCGCGCCGGCATACGAGTCGTGCCACACCACGACCGCGGGCGGCACCCGCAGGATGAAATCCACCGCCCCCCCGAGGCGCCCGTCGGCGCAGGCGGTGATGTCGACCGCGTGGAAGCCGAAACGCCGGATCAACACCTCGGTGCTCTCGCCCTCGTCGAGCGGCGCGAGGTTCCGGTCGAACTCGCCCTCCACCAGGTTGCGGAAGGTCCCGAGCACGCAGCGGGCGTGGGTGCGACCGAGGTCCAGCGGTGTGCTCCAGGACGACTCGAGCTCAGCCGCCGGGATGTCGACCCCGAGCGAGTTGGCCAGCTCGCGATGCGCCTGCTCGGGGAAGACGTCTTCGAACTGGCGCGGTGCCAGCCGGCGCAGGACGGGTTCGATGAGCGCGAAGGCGGCCGCGATCTCCTCGGCTCGCTGCTTCAGGGCGGCGCTGAGCGCCGGCTCG
>JALYMN010000359.1 GCA_030773675.1 Actinomycetota bacterium | reverse complement strand
TGCGGCTGCGGCTGCGGCTGCGGCTGCGGCTGCGGCTGCGGCTGCGGCTGCGTGAGCAAGCCGCACTCGGTCGCGATGCGCTGCGCGGCGACGGCCCAGCTCGACGCGGCGAAGTACCGGCTGGTCGTCGCGATCGAAGCCTGGACCGATGCGGCCGAGCACGTCGTGGCGAGCGAGGGGCTGCGCCGGCCGTCGGGGTTCGCGGACACGTTCGCGTGCTGGGCGAGGCGGGCCTGCTGTCGGCGCCCACCGTCGCGGCCGATCGGCGCATGGCCGGGTTCCGCAACGTGCTGGTGCACGGGTACGCCGAGGTGGACGACGACCTCGTCGTCGAGACGGTGCTTGAGAGGCTGGCGGACGTCGACCGCCTCCGGAGCGAACTGGCGCGCCGCGCGCTGAGCCGTTCTGTCAGACCCGGTCGATAGGCAGGCATCCCCCCAAAGACCAGGAGGACGCCATGGACACGATCGTGCAGCGGCTCGAGGCCCGACCTCGCTGCCACCGCGGAGGCGCTCGTCGCCCCTCGTGCCGACGAGTGCCTGCACTGCTACCTCAGGCGCATGCTCCGGGAGCACGGTTGCGCCGGGCACCGCTTCACGAAGCGATGGGCGGAAGGGCGCAAGGTGCGCGGTCGCCCCGTCCTGCAGTGGGCCTTCGCCACCGGCGGGTGCTGCTGCGACTGCGAAGTGGTCATGAACAGCTTCGGGCGGCCCTCCAGCCGAAGCGAGGGCCTGCTGTGCGACGAGGCCTGGGCCGAGCTCGAGGCCGCGGACCGGGAGGATTGACGGTGCGACCAGCGGCTCACGCGCGGAGCCAGCGCTCGGCCTTCTTCAGCCGGCTGCTCACCCCCGCGCCGCCGACCTGCTCGAGCAGCGCACGTGGCCCGACGACCACGAGCAGGGTGCGGGCCCGGGACAGCCCGACGTAGAGCATCTCCTTGGCGCGCTCGACGTCGCGAAAGCCGTTGACGGCCAGCACCACCACCGGCCGCTTGAGCCCCTTGAACCCGAGGACATGGCCGTAGAAGACCTCGTCGCCGTCGAAGAAGTCGTCCCAGTACCGCTCCCAGCCGCCCAGCTCCACGGCGTGCCGCTGCTCGGGGTGGCGGTGCTGGGTCGTCAGCAGCGCGACCTGCCCAGGCTCGAAGCCCTCGTCGAGGAGGGAGTCGACCGCGTCGTCCGCGGCGTCGACCGCCTGCTCGACGGGGACGTCGACGAGCCGGACCTTCGGACCGTCGACCCCCCGCGGGTGGAGCGGCTCCTCCGACAGGCTGCTGAACAGCTGCGCGATGTTCTTCGTATTGCGGATGTTCTCGTCCAGCGAGTACGGCGGGATGAGGATGGGTACGTGCCCGCGCCGCGCGAACACCCGCTGCGCCTCGTCCATGAACACGAACAGTCCCCCGCGCTCGGGGTCCCGCAGGCAACGCAGGAGCGAGCGCCACCAGAGGTCGCCGAAGTCCTGGGCCTCGTCGACGACCACCGCGTCGAACAGCTCCGCCGGCGGACGGGCCGCCGCCAGCTCGCCGAGCTCGCGGGGCAGGCGCACCTCGAAGTCGTCGCTGTCGTCCGCCCCCGGCTGCGCGCCCCACTCCACCGGCAGCCGGTGGAACAGTCCGACGTACGCCGGCCGGCGCCGCCACTGCTGCGTCTCCCGCTCGAACAGCCGCGCCAGCCCCCGGGAGTAGCAGACCAGCGCGACCCGCTGCCCCTCCGCAGCCAGCCGTCGGGCCTGCTCCAGGGCCAGCCACGTCTTCCCCGTGCCGGCGCCGCCGACGACGCGCAGCCGGTGGTGGTGCCGGAAGTGGCGCAGTGTCCGAAGCTGGTCCCGGGTCATCTGGGACACGCGCTGCTCGTGCTCCTCGGCGACGGACAGCAGCGCGGTCTGTCCGGGCAGCTGGCCGCTGAGGAGATCGACGAGGCGCGCGACATCGGCCTGCTGGAGCGGCTGGCGCCCGGCGCCGTGCCGCTCGACCGCGGCACGGACCCGCTCAGCGAGCTGCGCGACGTCGTCCTTGTCGACCAACATGTCGCGAGGACAGTCCGGCGCCTCCCACGTCCGGGCCACCCGGGTGAACGGCAGCGCGACGACGTGCGCAGCACGCGCCCGCCCCGCGCCGGCGCCCTGCCGCTGCAGGTAGCGGGTGAGCACGTGCTTGCCGTCCTGCGCCTGCAGGACGGGGCTGCCGATCCTGCGTCGCTGGCCCGCGGACTCCTGCCACCAGCTCTCCCGGTCGCGCGTGACGTGCCCGCCCTTGACCTCCACCGCGGCCAGACCGACGCCCGGCCAGGCGACCAGCAGGTCGACCTCGTGCTCCCGGTCCTCCTCGAGCAGCGCGAGCGAGTGGAAGAGCACGGCGTCGTCGGGCAGGGAGTCGCGCAGCGCCTCCCACACAACGCGCTCGGCGCGCCGCTCCTCGGCGAAGTCGGGCTCAGCGGGCAGACACAGCGGCACGGCTCTTCCTACCGCCCGCACCGGTGGCGCAGACGCTCCATGCCGACAACGTCCCCCTCCGGGTGATCCGAGGCGGACGGGCGGACCGCCCGGGCGGCTCCCGTCCACTTTCAGCAGGTCGGCGATCAGCGCCGCGAGGAGGGAGCGACGTGGCGGGGCACGAGCAGAAGGGGCGGGCGGGTGCTGCGCCTGGTCGACGGACGCATCGAGGTCGGGCACGAGTCGCGGTTCGACAGGGAGGAGCAGCTGCACCGCGCCGTGGCCACGCACCGGAGGTGCTGCCCAGCGAGGACCTCGGCTTCGGTCCGCTCGCACGCGTCGCGGAGGAGCTGGACCTGGGTCACGGGCCGCTGGACCTGCTCGCGGTCGATCCCACAGGACGACTCGTGATCGTGAAGTTCAAGCGCGGCAGCGAGTCGACGTGCGACACGTCGTCGCCCAGATGCTGGACTACGGCAGCCGGCTGTGGCGACTGCCGTAGTCGAGGAACTCGAGCAGCACGCCCTCGAGGGGCAGCTGCCTGACGAGCAGCCGGCCGAGGACCTCGCCGCACTGGTGTCGCGCCAGCTCGAGCGCCTCGGGGAGCCGCCGGTCGCACCCGACGTCTTCCGGGACAGCGTTCAGCGGCAGCTGGACAAGGGCGACTTCGTCTTCCTGTACGTCGCCCGCGACCTCAGCGAGCGGACCCGCGCGGTGATGACGTACCTGGCCGACGGTGCACGATTGTCGTTCTTCACGGTGGAGATGTCTGCCACGGCGACGGCAGCTCCGTCCTCGTGCCCCGGACCGCGTTCCTGCCGTCGTGGGTGACCGCGCCCCACATCGGTCCAGACGGAGGCCGGAGCTCGACCTTCGCCGAGCGGCTGACCACTGCGGCGGCCGATGTCCGGGAGGTGACCCGTCGGCTCGAGGCGCTCGCCCCCGGCCTGCAGGCCGTGCTCGACGACAGCGTCCACGCGCGCCACCTGCGCCCGGCGAGCGGCTGGCCCGGGGTCGCCGTTTACAGGCTTGTATGACTTGAGGGCCTCCCGGTGACGGGTGGTGGTCACGTACGGTGACCTCGGGAGGGGCCTCGGCGGTGACGGTTTTCGGGTGAGCTTCGGGCTCGTGAAAGAGATCGTCGCCGGGGCTCGTCTCTCGAGCGGACCCGGTTGAGGGAATTGGTGGCCGGTCGTGTCGGCGCCTGGCGCTGATGGTGGTCGGCGGAGCACCGGATGACTCACAAGCACGG
>JALYMN010000358.1 GCA_030773675.1 Actinomycetota bacterium | reverse complement strand
GCCGTGGGCGGCCGCGGCCGTCGTGCGGCAGCTGCCGGACCGTCCGGCGCTGCTCGGCGAGCGCGGCCGGCACGAGCAGGGCGTGCCGGACGACGCCGCTCCAGAGCCCCGGCCGCGCTGACCCTTCAGCGTGTGTCGAGGAGCCGGAACCCCTCGGCGAGGCGTCCCTCGGGCAGGCCGCCGGCCTGCGCGTGCGCGCTCAGGTACCGGCGCAGCACGCCCTCCAGGTCGTCCATGTGCGCCGTCTGCGACACGTGCGCGCGCAGCGCGGCGAGCTTGCGCGGGAACGTGTCGGTGACGTCCACCCAATGGTTCGAGCCGACGCCGGCCGTCATGACCCAGACCTCGGGCACGGTCCAGGCCGCGAGCCCCTCCGCCGCGAGCTCGAGGTGGGTGAAGGGGTTGCGGGCGTCGGGATAGACCGCGCACAGCGCCGCCTCGCCGGCCGCGAGGTGGTCGGGGTGGCTGGCGCCGATGCGCTGCCAGTTGCGCTCCGGCGACTGCACCAGCATCCGCTGCGGCCGTCGTTGCCGGACCACCCGGCTGATGTCGCGGCGCAGGTCGAAGCTCACCTCGAGCCGGCCGTCCGGGTAGCCGAGGAAGACGACGTCGGACACCCCGAGCTCGCGCCCGGCCGCCCGCTGCTCGGCCTGCCGGATGCCGCCGATGCGGTCGCGCGGGACGTCGGGGTCGAACCCGCCCGCGTCGCCGTCGGTGAGGACGCAGTACGACACCTCGATGCCCTCGTCGGTCCAGCAGGCGATCGTGCCGCCGGCGCCGAAGTCGAGGTCGTCGGGGTGCGCCACCACGACCAGGGCGCGCTCGACCGGGCCGCTGCTGTCCACAGGTCCTCCTGTCTGGCCGGGAGCGGGTCGCTGCGCTCCCGGCGCCGTCCGGGCGGTAGGACATCATGCGGGAGTGACCGGCGCGCGCGGGGACGGCTGAGCGTGGGGCGTCTCGGTGTACGCGGCGGCCGGGCGACCCGGGGCTTCCCGCCCGGCAGCGCTCAGGCGCTCGTCGCCGTCGTGCTCGGCGCGGTCGCGGCGGTGACCGGGGTGAGGCGCGGGGAGACGGTGCTGGCCGGAGTGTTCGCGGCGGTCACCGTCCTCGGGCTGGCGCAGCTGCTCCGGCTCGCCGTACGACGGCGCGGCGGGCGGTGAGCACGGCCTCCTGCCGGCACCGCCGCCTAGACTCGAACGGGTGAGCGAGGCAACGGGGACGCTGTGGTCGGACGACGACCTGTACGCCCCCGCAGTACTTGCCCGGCCCGCCCCGGCCGCCTCCGCCGAGCGGATGCTCGAGGGGCTCAACCCGCAGCAGCGCGCCGCCGTGACCCACGCTGGCGGCCCACTGCTCATCATCGCCGGCGCGGGCTCGGGCAAGACCAAGGCGCTGACGACCCGCATCGCCCACCTGCTCGCCGCGCGCGGGGTGCAGCCCGGCGAGGTCCTCGCCATCACCTTCACCAACAAGGCCGCGGGCGAGATGAAGGAGCGCGTCGCCGCGCTCGTCGGCAACCGGGCCCGCGCGATGTGGGTGTCGACGTTTCACTCCGCGTGCTTGCGCATCTTGCGCGCGGAGGCGAAGAAGCTGGGCTTCACTCCCAGCTTCTCGATCTACGACGCCGCCGACGCGCAGCGGCTGATGACTCTGGTCTGCCGCGACCTCGACCTCGACCCGAAGCGCTTCCCGGCCCGGTCGATGAGCAACCAGGTGAGCGACCTCAAGAACGAGCTCGTCGACCCCGAGAGCGCGTCGGCCCGCGCGACCACCCCGGTCGAGAAGCAGGTCGCCGAGGTCTACGGCACCTACCAGGCGCGGCTCAAGCAGGCCAACGCGCTGGACTTCGACGACCTGATCATGACGACGGTCGACCTGCTGCAGGCCTTCCCAGACGTCGCCGAGCACTACCGGCGGCGGTTCCGCCACGTGCTCGTCGACGAGTACCAGGACACCAACCACGCGCAGTACACCCTCGTCCGCGAGCTGGTCGGGGCGAGCGCCGGGCGCGAGCGGGGACCGTCGTCGTCCGTCCCGACCGCCGAGCTGTGCGTCGTCGGCGACGCCGACCAGAGCATCTATGCGTTCCGCGGCGCCGACATCCGCAACATCCTCGCCTTCGAGGAGGACTTCCCCGACGCCACCGTCGTCCTGCTCGAGCAGAACTACCGCTCGACGCAGACCATCCTGTCGGCCGCCAACGCGGTCATCGCGAAGAACGCGGGCCGCAAGGAGAAGCGGCTGTGGACCGACGCGGGGGACGGCGAGAAGATCGTCGGCTACGTCGCCGACAACGAGCACGACGAGGCGGCCTTCGTCGCCGAGGAGGTCGACCGGCTCACCGACGAGGGCGGGGTCAAGCCCGGCGAGGTCGCGGTCTTCTACCGCACCAACGCGCAGTCGCGGGTGTTCGAGGAGGTGTTCGTCCGGGTCGGGCTGCCCTACCGGGTGGTCGGCGGCGTGCGCTTCTACGAGCGCAAGGAGGTGCGCGACGCGCTCGCCTACCTGCGCGTGCTCGCCAACCCGGCCGACGTCGTGTCGCTGCGCCGCATCCTCAACACCCCGCGGCGGGGCATCGGCGACCGTGCCGAGGCCTGCCTCGAGGCGTTCGCCTCGCGCGAGCGGATCGGCTTCTCCGCCGCGCTGACCCGCTGCGACGAGGTTCCCGGCATGGTCACCCGCAGCGCCAAGGCGGTGCGCGAGTTCGCCGACCTCATGGACGAGCTGCGCGCGCTCGTCGCCGGCGGCATGCCGCCCGCCGAGGTCCTCGAGGCGGTGCTCGACCGCACGGGCTACCTCGCCGAGCTCGCCGCCAGCACCGACCCGCAGGACGAGAGCCGGGTGGAGAACCTCGCCGAGCTCGTCGGGGTCGCGCGCGAGTTCAGCGAGCGGGTGCCGGACGGCGGCGTTGCCGAGTGGCTCGAGCAGGTGTCGCTCGTCGCGGACGCCGACGGCGTGCCCGGCGAGGGCGACGGCGTCGTCACGCTGATGACCCTGCACTCCGCCAAGGGCCTGGAGTACCCGGTCGTGTTCCTCACCGGGCTCGAGGACGGCGTGTTCCCCCACCTGCGCACGCTCGGCGACGAGAAGGAGCTGGCGGAGGAGCGCAGGCTCGCCTACGTCGGCATCACCCGCGCCCGGCAGCGGCTGTACCTCAGCCGGGCGCACCTGCGCAGCGCGTGGGGCCAGGCGTCGTACAACCCGCCGTCGCGGTTCCTCGACGAGGTGCCCGACGCCCTCGTCGACTGGCGGCGCCTCGACACGGCTCCCACCTCGCCGCCGCCGTCGCTGACCACCGCGGCCACCCGGCTGACCGGGACCGCGCGCGGGCGCAGCGCCGGCCCGGGGCTGCGCGCCGTCCCGAGCCTGGACGTCGGCGACCGGGTCACCCACGACACCTTCGGCCTGGGCACCGTCACGGCCACGCGCGGCGCGGGCGACGGGGCGCAGGCGGAGGTCGACTTCGGCGCGGGGACCGGCCGCAAGTGGCTGCTCCTGCGCTACGCCCCGCTCGAGAAGCTGTAGCGGCCGCTACAGCTCGACGCCGCGGGCGCACAGCCAGGGGAGCGGGTCGACGGCCCGGCCGCCGATCCGGACCTCGAAGTGCCGGTGGGGACCGGTCGACCGCCCGGTCGAGCCGCTGCGGCCGAGGACGTCGCCCGGCAGGACGTTGCCCTCCCCGCGCTCGACCGCCGACAGGTGGCTGTAGGTGGTGACCGTCCCGTCGGCGTGCCGCACGTGGACGTAGGTGCCGTACCCGTCGCCGTCCGAGCCGGCTTCCACGATGGTGCCCGCCGCCACGGCGCGCACCGGCGATCCCTCCGCCAGGCCGAAGTCGATCCCGGCGTGCAGCCGGCCCCAGCGGGGTCCGAAGCGGCTGGTGAGCGGTCCGTCAGCCGGTGGCACGGTGCGGCGGCGGGCGACCTCGTCCGCGGCGGCGGCGCGCAGGGCGGCCGTGCGCGTGCCGGCGG
>JALYMN010000357.1 GCA_030773675.1 Actinomycetota bacterium | reverse complement strand
GGCAGGACGCGTCGCCCGGGCGGCGAGCCTGCTGGCCGGCGCCGCGCTGGTCGCGGGGTGCTTCTCCGACCCGCCGCCCGCGCCCGAGGTGGCGCCGCTGGAGGTCGTCGCGGGGAGCAGCGTCCAGCCGGAGCAGCCCTGCCTGCTCAACCGCGACGAGGTCGGCGCCGGCGTCCACGAGGTCCTGGTCGTCGCCGAGCTGGGAGCGGCCACCGTGCGGCTGGAGGACGCGCGCGGCCAGGTGCTGGCGCAGTGGGACGTCGACCCGGGGGCCGGTGAGGGTGGCCACCAGACCGGGGAGGTGCGGCTGAGCGAGGGCCAGTACCTCTTCGCGTGCGAGCTGGCGGGCGGCCCTCCGGCCGGGCCGCGCTGCGCGTGGTCGCCGCCCGCCCGGGCCGCAGCTGAGAGCTCCCGCTCGGCAGGGACGTCGTGACCGTCAGCCCAGGTACAGGAAGCCGTGCGCCTCGTCGTCTCGCCGCGTTTCGGCAGGTCAGAGCCTTGCGGAGGCGCGTCAGTCCGCAGGGAGTCCGCAACAGGGACCGCGCCAGCCGCTCCTGACAGCCCTGCACAGCCCGAGCTGCTGAGGGATCCCCCGGCTGCCCGTGGCCGACGCCGGTTCGCTGAGGTCCTGAGGCTGCGCCTCGTCCCCCCTACTTCTGCGGCGTCGAGGCGTGCATCACCGTCAGGTCGGCGACCCGTGCATCGGGGCGGGCGAAGGCCCTCTCGAGGACCTGACGCGTCTTGTCGTCACTCGACGGCCACAGGTGCGAGTACGTCCGCAACGTCTCGTTGGCGTTCATGTGACCCATCCGATCAGCCACGACCGTGACGGACTCGCCACCGTCGATGAGCAGGGACGCGTAGGTGTGACGCAGCTGGTGGAAGGTGATCCCCGCCGGCAAGCCGGCCGCGCGCACTGCCGCCGCGAGCGAGCGATGCAGGCTCTGGCGGTTGACCGCCATCCCCCGCGTGTTGCTGAAGATCATGCCGAAGGGACCGGGCGCGAACAGCCGTAAGTGCTCGGCGAGGGCACTCAGCACGAAGGCGGGCGCCGGCACGGTCCGCAGGCTGCTGGCGGTCTTGGGCGGACCGAGATGCGCCGCCACACCCGGCACGGAGACCAGCTGGTGCCGGACGTGCACCTCACGCCGCAGGAAGTCGACGTCCATCGCGCGCAGACCCAATGCCTCGCCCTGGCGGAGCCCGGTCCCCACCGAGGTGATGACGAGCGCCTTGTAGTGCACCGGAGTGCTGGCAACAAGCTTCTCGACTTGATCGACTGTCAGCGGAACGACCTTGGAGGCCGCGACCGGTTGCCGAGCGATCTTCCGGCAGGGGTTCACGGCGATGAGCTGGTCCTCGAGCGCAGCGCTGAACACAGCCTTGATCAGACGGAAGTGGTTCTCGACCGTCTTCGGCGCCAGAGTTCGACCGGAGGTCGTGACCAGGGCTTGGATCTCTGACCGGCGGATGGAGCCGATCGGGCGGTCCCCGATCCGCGGAAAGACGTGCAGCCGCAGCGTCCGCTCGTACAGCAGGGCAGTCCCGGCCCGGTGTGGCTGCGCCTGGAGCCATGTGCGCGCGTAGTCGGCGAACAGGACGCGGCCAGCAGCAGGGTCTACGTAGCTGCCGCGAAGCAGGTGGCTGCGCACCTCGTCGAGCCAGCGTTCGGCGTCGACCTTGCGCGCGAAGTGCCGAGCATGCTCCTTGTCCGCAGCGTCGCGGTAGCGAGCGCGCCAACGTCCGTCGGGTCTCTTCTGCACCGATGCCACGACGCAACCTCCGGCGACGACGCTAGATCGCCCAGCCACTCGTGAGGCTGGAAGCGATCAGATCTGTGGACAGCGCAACGGGCGTCTCGGGTCACCGCTCGTACGCCTCCACCGCGGGATCCGTCGTCGACCCGGTCGGCGCGAAGGCAACGAATGCAATCCCGTACGCCGCAACCACCCCACCGTGCGCGCCTGTAACGGTTCGCATTCAGGTCCCTGGCGATGCAGCCGACCCTTGCCCGAGGCTGTGAAGGCAGGACACGACAGGTCCCGCCGTCCCGTTCCGGCCCGCCGGGTACCCGCGCGCCCCTGCCCTCCCGGGCGGCTGGTTCTCAGGTGAGACGACGGGTCAGGGTCTGGGCGGCTGCGTCGAGCCGAGCCACTGCGCGGTCCGCGCCGGCGACTGCCCGATCGAGCCACGCGGGCGCTACCCCGCCGCTGTTGAGCGCGGCGACGATCTGATTGACGTTGGTGCCGTACCGGCGCAACGCCAGCCGCGCCTGGATGAGCTCGGCGAGCAGTTCCGGTCGTGGTGCGGGGTCAACGTCGCGTGGCGTCGCCGCTCCCCCGCGCTGCTGGCTTGGTCGGCAGCGGCGTGCGCCTGGCTGTGCACCTGCTCGGCCATGGCCAGCGCGGCAGCCGCCACGTAGCTGCTCGGGCGCAGGTCAGCGATCTCCGCGGCGTGCACGATCTTGGCGTGCTCCTCATCGCCGTAGAGCACCTTTAACGCGTGCGGACGCGCGGGATAGCGGTGGCGACGATGACGCCCGCTCACCGACGGTCCCCCACCCGGATCGGCTCCGTCGTGGGACTGCGACGCCTCGTGCTCCGCACCGTCCGGGCAGGGCCTGGCGACAGGGGCATGGCGTCTTCCTCTCGGGTGGCAGCAGGGCATCCCGATGCTCCTCACGGACCCTTGCCCAAAGCCTTGCCCAGGTCGGCCAACTGCGAGCTGGACCCTTGCCCGAGCGCCCCAGCACCCTTGCCCGCCGACCTCGGACCCTTGCCCGCCGAGACCGGCGACGTCGCTGCGCGCTGCTGCCTGCACCGACTGCTGCGTGGTCCGGTGCTCGCGAGGCCGCCGGCCCGCGTGCACGTGGAACACTCGCGGGTGTGAGCCAGGCGAGCACCTCCGCGCCGTTCTCGGGCTATGCGCTGCGCCGGGTCGTCGTCGCGACGGACCTGCACGCGCTGCGCGGCCCAGTGCACGGGCAGCGGCAGCTCCCGCTGCACCTCGACTCCTCCGCCCGGCCGTTCTACGACTTCGGGTCACCGCGGGACCGGCTGCAGGCCTACCAGCTGGTGCTGCTGGAGGCGACGGACCAGGCCGACCTCGAGCAGTGGCTGCAGCACGCCGAGCTGCTGCGGCTGTGGCGCGAGCTGTACCTCGCGCGCACCGTGCGTACCGCGTGGCAGTGCGCTCACCCGATCCTGGCGGCCGTCGGCGCCGGCCCGCGCGTACCGCAGCCGTAGCCGTTGCCGTAGCCGACGACTCACGATGGCGATCGACCCGTTCAAGGCAGTGTCATCGCACTGGTGCTGCAGACCGCCGCCGCGCACAACTACGCGCTGGCCGGTGGGAACGCGCTGGCCGCGCACGGCCTGCTGAGCCGCCCAACCCAGGACATCGACCTGTTCACCCCCGCGGCCGGCCGGACCGGCCACGTCGTGGACGCCGTCCGGGCCGCGCTGTCCGCCGACGGCTACGCCGTGCACGTCGTGCGCACCGCCCCTGACGGCGACTTCGCCGAGCGCACATCAGCCGGGACGGCCAGAGCACCCAACTGGACCTGGGTCGCGACGGCGCCCCCACGACGCCCTACGCCTCGACGTCGGCCCGGTGCTGAACCTCGACGGCGCTGTCGCTCCAAGGCGACTGCGCTGCTCGGCGGGGCGCTGCCACGCGACTTCATCGACATCGCCACAGCGCTCGACCGCTACTCCCGCCGCGAGCTGCTCGAACTGGCCTTCACCCGTGACCGCGGCCTACGCCCGGCCGACGCCGCCCTCGCCGCCCAGTGGCTCGACCGGCTCGACGACGACCTGTTCGCGCCCTACCAGCTCACCGGCGATGACGTCGCCGAGATCCGCGCTCGCTTCGCGTCCTGGCCCCGCGACGCTGCCAACGACCACGAGGCACAAGCAGCGCACGCCGCTGCCCACCGCCCGCCGCCAACCGCGGCCGAGCGAGCCGCTGCCGTGTTCCCAACCCCCATCACGGACGCTCTCGATCGACCCGCCTCCCCGCCCGCTTCGTCGCCCGCCGAGCCGCCGGCGCAGCACCCGCCTCCCAACCGACACCGACGCTGAGACGACGACGTCAGCCCATCACCGGCCGACGCCAGTCCCCGGTGCCAGTTGCCCACCACAGCGCCGTGTCGAGACGAGCCCGCGCCCGGGCGAGCGACCAGCGCCTTTCGCGACCCGCCGGTCGCCCGCCGTTCGATGACCGAGCCGGCCGCGCAGCGGACGGTTCGGTCACCGAACGGCACATCTTGCTCCGTGACGAAGGCCGAACGGGCAAGGGTCCGGCAGCACCGACTCGGGACGAGAGCTCGAGCAGCACCCTGGCCTCCTGGCCGACGTACCAGAGGACGAGAAGCACTCCGACGAGTCCTTCAGTCAGCACCGGACGCGGTCCTCATCACCAAAGCGGGGGACGCCGCGATCGACGCGGCGGGCATGCGCGACGTCGTTCCAGCGGACGGCCATCCCTGGAGTAGGTACCGCGCCGCCGACCTCAACCCCGGCAGCTTCACCCCCTTCACGGAATGAGGCCTCGACCGCGCCCGGGCACGCCCCAAAGGGCCGGAGCACGCCCAGTCCGCCTTGGCTGCGGTCGTGTGCAGTGTGCGCTTTGCAAGCACGGTCCACTCGCGAGGTCGGATCGGCGGAGCCCGTCCCGCACCTGCCGCCAGCTGGTGGGATCGCTCGTGTCTCCGCGACCTGAGCATGTGCACTGACGGACCAGGGCGTCAGGCTTCGGAAGGGCCTGCTCGCCGTGCTCGCCG
>JALYMN010000356.1 GCA_030773675.1 Actinomycetota bacterium | reverse complement strand
GGCCGCGTCCGCGCGCACAGGCGCCTGCAAGCCCTCGCCCGTAGCCTCGGGGCGTGAGCTCGCCGGGACTGCGCATCGGGCGTGTCCTCGGCGTCCCGGTCTACCTCGCGCCGTCGTGGTTCGTGTTCGCCGCGCTCGTGGTGGCGGCGTACGGGCCGGTGCTCACGCCCCGCTTCGGGGCCTCGCAGGGCTACGCGGCCGCGGCGCTGTACGCACTCATGCTGCTGGCCTCGGTGCTCCTGCACGAGCTCGGGCACTGCGTGGTCGCCCGCGCGTTCGGGCTCCCGGTGCGCAGCGTCACGGTCACCCTGCTCGCCGGGCTGACCGAGATCACCAGCCCCCCGCAGACACCGGCCCGCGAGTACGCCGTCGCCGTGTCCGGGCCGATGGTGTCGCTGCTGCTCGCCGGCGTCGGCTACGCGACCGCCGCCGCCCTGCCCGCCGGCGGCCTGGCGGAGTTCCTCGTCGGCGGCGCCGCGCTGCTCAACGGCGCGGTGGCGCTGTTCAACCTGCTGCCCGGCCTGCCGCTCGACGGCGGCAGGGTGCTGCGCGCCGTCGTCTGGCGCCTCACCGCGGACGGCGGCCGGGCGACCGTGGTCGCTGCCTGGGCCGGCCGGGTCGTCGGGGTGCTCGTCGTCCCCGCCTCGCTGCTGCTGCTCGCCGCGCTGGGCCTGTGGCCGCCGACGGTGACGAGCGCGCTGTTCACCGCGCTCGTGTCCGCGTTCGTCTACGCCGGCGCGACCGCGGCGCTGCGCCAGGCCCGGCTGCAGCAGCGGCTGCCCCTGGTCAGCGTCGCGGAGCTGGCGCGCCCCGCGCTCGGCGTCCCGCGCGACCTGCCGCTGTCCGAGGCCGTCCGCCGGGTCAACGAGGCCGGCGCGCGCGCGCTCGTCGTGCTCGACACGCAGGAGCGGCCCGAGGCGGTCGTGCCCGAGGACGCGGTGGTCGCCACGCCCGAGCACCGGCGTCCGTGGATCACCGTGGGCACGCTCAGCCGGCGGCTGGACGACGGCATGCTGCTCGATCCCCTCCTGCGCGGCCAGGACCTGCTGGAGGCGATGCGGGCGGCGCCCGCCGCCGAGTACGTCGTCCAGGCGCCGGACGGGCGGCTCGGGGTGCTGCTCACCGCCGATGTCGCCCGCGCCGTGTCCGCCTGACGCCCCGACCCGCCGGTAGCGTGTGCTGCCCGTGACCCTCTCCACCGGCTCCCCGACCGGTGCTGCACGGCGCCGCGGCCCGCTCGCGCCCGGCGACCAGGTGCAGCTCACCGACCCCAAGGGCCGGATGCACACGATCACCCTGGAGCCGGGCCGGCAGTTCCACACCCACAGGGGCATCCTCGAGCACGACGCGCTGCTCGGAGGGCCCGAGGGTGTCGTCGTCGTCATCGGCACGACGGAGTACCTCGCCCTGCGCCCGCTGCTGTCGGACTTCGTGCTGTCGATGCCGCGCGGCGCGCAGGTCGTCTACCCCAAGGATGCCGGTCAGGTCGTGCAGATGGCCGACGTGTTCCCCGGCGCGCACGTCGTCGAGGCCGGCGTCGGCTCGGGGGCGCTGTCGATGTCGCTGCTGCGCGCGGTGGGCGACGCGGGGCGGCTGTCGTCGTACGAGCGGCGGCCGGAGTTCGCCGAGGTCGCCCGGGCCAACGTCGAGCGCTTCTTCGGGGGTCCGCACCCGGCCTGGAGCGTCACCCTCGGGGACCTCGCCACCGCGCTGCACGCGAGCACCTCTGACCGCGATGTCGACCGCGTCGTGCTGGACATGCTGGCCCCGTGGGAGTGCCTGGACGCCGTCGCGCGAGCGCTGCGGCCCGGCGGGCTCGTCTGCTGCTACGTCGCCACCACCACACAGCTGTCCAGCACCGTGGAGGCGCTGCGCGCGCACGGCGGGTTCACCGAGCCCACGTCGTGGGAGTCGCTCGTGCGCGGCTGGCACGTCGAGGGGCTGGCCGTGCGCCCGGACCACCGCATGATCGGCCACACCGGGTTCCTGCTCACCAGCCGGCGGCTGGCCGAGGGGGTGGCGCCGCCGGTGCGCCGCCGCCGTCCGAGCAAGGGCGCGTACGGCGAGCCCGCGCTCGAGAGCCCGCCCGAGCAGCGCCCGGCGCCGCGGCCGGCGCTGCCCTAGCGCTGCCCGCGCCCCCGCTCGGGGCGGTCCGCTCGGGCCGGTCCGGGCCTGACGGGCAGCCGTCGTGCGGCGCGTGGCCCTGCGGGCGCCCGCATCGCGTACATAGGATGCGGACGACCGCCGGGCCCGGCCAGACCCGGGCCCGCAGTCCGAGGAGGTGGAGCACGTGGCGAGTGCCCGAGGGAGCGACCCCAGGCAGGAGCTCACCGCACAGGTGAGCTTCCTGGAGGAGGAGGTCGCCGTCCTGCGCCGCGCGCTCGCGGACTCCCCCCGCCAGGTGCGGGCGCTGGAGGAGCGGCTGGCTGCGCTGCAGTCCGACCTGGCCGGCGCGGTCGGCCAGAACGACCGGCTGGTCCGCACGCTGCGCGAGGCGCGCGACCAGATCGTCGCGCTCAAGGAGGAGGTCGAGCGGCTGGCCCAGCCGCCGTCCGGCTACGGCGTGTTCCTGTCCGCGCACGACGACGGCACGATCGACGTGTTCACCGGCGGCCGCAAGCTCCGCGTCACGGTGAGCCCCTCGGTCGAGGTCGACAGCCTGCGCCGCGGGCAGGAGGTCATGCTCAACGAGGCGCTCAACGTCGTCCGCGCGCTCGCCTTCGAGCGGCAGGGCGACGTCGTCATGCTCAAGGAGCTGCTCGACGGCGGGCGGGCGCTGGTCATCGGCCACACCGACGAGGAGCGGGTGGTCATGCTGGCCGACTCGCTGGCCGACCAGCGGCTCAAGGCCGGCGACTCGCTGCTGCTCGAGACCCGCAGCGGCTACGTCTACGAGCGGATCCCCAAGAGCGAGGTCGAGGAGCTCGTCCTCGAGGAGGTCCCGGACATCGACTACCGCGACATCGGCGGTCTGTCCGGCCAGATCGAGGCGATCCGCGACGCCGTCGAGCTGCCCTTCCTGCACAAGGACCTGTTCCTGGAGCACCAGCTGCGCCCGCCGAAGGGCGTGCTGCTCTACGGCCCACCCGGCTGCGGCAAGACCCTCATCGCCAAGGCGGTGGCGAACAGCCTGGCCAAGAAGGTCGCCGAGGTCACCGGCCGGCCGGAGGGCCGGTCGTTCTTCCTCAACATCAAGGGCCCGGAGCTGCTCAACAAGTACGTCGGCGAGACCGAGCGGCACATCCGCCTGGTGTTCCAGCGCGCCCGGGAGAAGGCCTCCGAGGGCACGCCGGTGATCGTGTTCTTCGACGAGATGGACTCGATCTTCCGGACCCGCGGGTCGGGCGTGAGCTCCGACGTCGAGACGACGATCGTCCCGCAGCTGCTCAGCGAGATCGACGGCGTCGAGACGCTCGAGAACGTCGTGGTCATCGGCGCGTCCAACCGCGAGGACATGATCGATCCGGCGATCCTCCGCCCGGGTCGGCTGGACGTGAAGATCAAGATCGAGCGCCCGGACGCCGAGGCTGCCAAGGACATCTTCAGCAAGTACCTCACCACCGAGCTGCCGCTGGCCCAGGACGACCTCAACGAGCACGGCGGGTCCCGCGAGGCCACGGTCGCGGCGATGATCCAGCGCACCGTCGAGCGGATCTACACCGAGAGCGAGGACAACCGCTTCCTCGAGGTGACCTACGCCAACGGCGACAAGGAGGTCCTGTACTTCAAGGACTTCAACTCCGGCGCAATGATCGAGAGCATCGTCGCGCGGGCCAAGAAGATGGCGATCAAGGACTTCCTCGAGACGGAGCGCAAGGGGCTGCGCCTGCAGCACCTCATGACCGCCTGCATCGACGAGTTCAAGGAGAACGAGGACCTGCCGAACACCACCAACCCCGACGACTGGGCCCGCATCTCGGGCAAGAAGGGCGAGCGGATCGTCTACATCCGCACGCTCGTCACCAGCGCGAAGGGCACGGAGAGCGGGCGCTCGATCGACACGGTCGCCAACACGGGTCAGTACCTGTAGCGAGGTGCCTCTCGTGCTGGGCGACGGGCCGCCGGCGCGCGGCGCAGCGGCGACGGGGTGCCCGACCTAGGCTCTAGCGCATGAGCACCCGGCGCGTCATGGGCACCGAGACCGAGTACGGCGTCTCGGTGCCCAGCCAGTCCGGCGTGAACGCCATGACTGCGTCGAGCCTGGTGGTCAACGGCTACGTCAGCACCAGCGACGCGCCGTCGCGCTCGCTGCGCACCCGCTGGGACTTCGAGGAGGAGAACCCGCTCCGCGACGCCCGCGGCTTCGACGTCGGCGCGTGCATGTCCGATCACCTCGCCGGCGAGTCGGACGACGAGGTCGGCCTCGCCAACGTCATCCTCACCAACGGCGCGCGGCTGTACGTCGACCACGCGCATCCGGAGTACTCCACGCCGGAGTGCACCAACCCGCGCGACGTCGTCCTGTGGGACAAGGCCGGCGAGCGGGTCATGGAGCTCGCCGCGCAGCGCGCGCTCACCGTCCCCGGCACCGCTCCGCTGCACCTGTACAAGAACAACACCGACAACAAGGGCGCGTCGTACGGGACGCACGAGAACTACCTCATGCCGCGGCAGACCGCGTTCGCCGAGATCGTCCGCCACCTGACGCCGTTCTTCGTCACCCGGCAGGTCGTGACCGGCGCGGGGCGGGTGGGCATCGGGCAGGACGGGCGCACCGACGGCTTCCAGCTCAGTCAGCGCGCCGACTTCTTCGAGGTCGAGGTCGGGCTGGAGACCACGCTCAAGCGCCCGATCATCAACACCCGCGACGAGCCGCACGCCGACCCGGAGAAGTACCGCCGGCTGCACGTGATCATCGGCGACGCCAACCTGTCGGAGATCAGCACCTACCTCAAGGTTGGGACGACGGCGCTCGTGCTGTCGATGATCGAGGATCGCTGGCTCTCGTCGAACGGCATCGACCTGTCGGTCGACGGCCCGGTCGGCGCGCTGCGCGCGGTGTCGCACGACCCCTCGCTCGGCCACCTGCTCACCCTGCGCGACGGACGCCGGCTCACCGCCGTGCAGCTGCAGATGGAGTACCTCGAGCAGGCCAAGAAGCACGTCGAGGACCGCCTGGGCAGCGACGTCGACCCGCAGACGGCCGACGTCCTCGACCGTTGGGAGTCGGTGCTCACCCGGCTGGAGCGCGACCCGATGTCGCTGTCGCGCGAGCTCGACTGGGTCGCCAAGCTCGCCGTGCTCGAGGGCTACCGCGAACGAGAGGGGCTCGACTGGTCGGCGCCCAAGCTGCACCTCGTCGACCTGCAGTACGCCGACGTCCGGCGCGAGAAGGGGCTGTACAACCGGCTGGTCGCCCGGGGCAGCTTCGACACGCTGCTGTCCGAGCGGGAGGTGCAGCGCGCCGTGCTCGAGCCGCCGGACGACACCCGGGCCTACTTCCGCGGACGGTGCCTCGCGCAGTACCCGGACGCGGTCGCGGCGGCGTCCTGGGACTCGGTCATCTTCGACGTCGGGCGCGAGTCGCTGCAGCGCGTGCCCACACTGGAGCCGCTGCGTGGGACCCGGGCGCACGTCGGGGCGCTGCTCGACACCTGCGCGAGCGCGCTGGAGCTGGTCGAGACGCTCGCCGGACGGCGCTGAGCGCGCGACCGGGATCGCGTCCTGCGCGGACCGGAGGCCAGCCTGTCGGCGTGGTCAGTCCGTCCCGCGGCGCAGCCGGTCGAGCTCGGCGCGGGCCGCCTGGGCCCGGTCCTGCGCCTCCCGCACGGCGTCGGCGGCCTGTTGCGCGGCGGCCGCCGCCTCGGCGGCCTGGCGCTGCGCGTCCTGCTCGGCGATGCGCGCCTCGGCGAGCGCCCGCTCGGCCTGCGCCCGGCGCTGCGCCGCCTGCTCCGCCTCGGCCTGCGCCGCTCGGGACCGGCCCTGCTC
>JALYMN010000355.1 GCA_030773675.1 Actinomycetota bacterium | reverse complement strand
CCGTCGGCCCGCACGTCCGCCGCGCCGCCGGCGCTCGAGGGGCTCGTCGGCTTCCGCTCGTCGAAGGGTCGCTACTACCAGGAGTACCGGCACAGCGCTCAGGACCTCGAGCGCGCCCTGCTCGCCGTGAACTCGGTGTCCTGGGCGCTGGCGCACGCCACCGGCGACGCCCGCTCCCTGGTCGACAGCACGCTGCCGGTCGTCACCCAGCTGCTCGGCGCGAGCACCGTGCTGCTCGTGTCGGAGCACCCGGCCCTCGGACGCCGTCAGGTCCGCGTCCGGGCCGCCTCGCCGTCCGCGCCGGAGCCCGCGGGCGCGTTGACGTCGGAGCCGACGACGGAGCAGCTGGTCGAGCACGCGGCCGGGCTGGTGCGCGACTCCTGGCCCAACGGCAGCCTGAGCGCGCTGCCCGAGCTGGCCTGCACGCTGCTCGTCGCGCCGCTCCCGCACCCGTGCGGGGTCGACGGCTACGTGGTGGCGGCGGTCCCGCTGCACACGCGGGCCGACGCCACGGACCTCGCGCTCCTCGGGACGCTCGCCAACCAGCTGGCCGGGGCGATCGAGAGCTCGTGGCGGCTGGAGGAGTCGGAGCGGCTGCGCGAGGCCGCCGACGACGCGCGGCGGCGGTCCGGCGACCAGGCAGTGTCCCTCGCCCGGCGCAACCTGCAGCTCAAGCAGGCGCGCCACGAGCTGGCCGCGGCGCGCGAGGCCCAGGTGCTCGCCGAGGAGCGCCAGCGGATCGCCCGCGACCTGCACGACAGCGTCGCGCAGCACGTGCTGTCCATGGGGATGGCGGTCGAGGTCTGCCGGGTGAGCAGCACGCAGCCGGAGCTCGCCGAGCAGCTCGGCGAGGTCAAGGAGCTGGCCCGCGCCACGGTCGACCGGATCCGCCAGGCGATCTTCTCGCTGTCCGGCGGCGACGAGCTGCAGCACGGACTGCTCACGGCCCTGCACCGGCTGGCCGACCAGCGCCGCGGCAACGGGCTCGCGGTCGCCGTCCGGGTGCTGGGCGCGCCCGTGCCGCTGCCGGTCGAGGTGGAGCGGGCGCTGTTCATGGTGGCGAAGGAGTCGCTGTTCAACACCGTGATCCACGCGGAGGCCACGCGCGCGTCGGTGGTGCTCGAGCACGCCCCCGCCGAGGTGCGGATGCGGGTGACCGACAACGGGCAGGGCCGCGCCGCCGATCTGCGCCGGCACCTGCAGCAGACGCGGATGGGCCGGCCCGACGGCTGCCACCGCGGCCTGGTGAACATGCACGACCGGGTCCGCCTCGTCGGGGGCGACCTGTCGCTGCAGGACGCACCGCGCAGCGGCGTCCTGCTCGAGGTCGTCGTCCCGCTCGCACCCGCCCGGTGCGAGCCCCCGACCGACTGCCCGTCCGTGCGAGGAGCCCAGCCGTGACCACGACGACCACGACGACCACGACGACCCCCTCCACGACCCCGACCGCCTCGCCCCGCGACCGGGCCGTGCCCGGGACCCGCCTGGTCATCGTCGACGACCACGCGATCATCCGGCACGGCCTGCGGACGATGCTCGAGCGCGGCGACGAGATGGTCGTCGTCGCCGAGGCCGGCACGGCGGAGGAGGCGCGCGACGCCGTCCGCGCACACACGCCGGACGTCGTCCTGCTCGACCTCAAGCTCGGCGACGACGAGGACGCCGGGCTCGAGGTCTGCCGGGCGCTGACGTCGGAGTACCCGGACGTGCGGGTGCTGATCCTCACGACGTTCCTCAACGAGCGGCTCGTCGTGGAGGCGCTGCGCAGCGGGGCGAAGGGCTACGTGCTCAAGGACGTCGACGCGGAGGAGCTCGTGCGCAGCATCCGCGCCGTCCGTGCCGGGGAGAGCGCGTTCGACAGCCACGCCGCGGCGGTCGTCGTGCGGAGCATGTCGGGCAGCGCGCCCGACGCCGACGCCGTGCAGTTCACCGCCCGCGAGTCCGAGGTCGTGCGCCTGCTGGCGCACGGGATGTCGAACCGGCAGATCGGCCAGACGCTGTTCATCAGCGAGACGACCGTGAAGTTCCACGTGCACAACGTGATGGAAAAGCTCGGCGTCAAGCGCCGGGCGCAGGTGGTCTACCGCGCCGGACAGTTGGGGCTGCTGCAGATGTAGCCCACGCTCGTCGTCCGAGACCGTCGTGCCGGCGCGCCGGCCCTGGTGCTGCTCGCTTCCGTCCTCGTCGCCGTCCAGCCGGGCCGGTCAGGACGCCCGGGCCGGGTCCAGGAGACGGTCGAAGACAGCCCCGGTGGCCTGCGCCTGGACGTACTTGTCCACGACGTCGACCACCAGGTCCTGGGCCGTCCACTGCGACGGCTGGTAGAGCCCGAGCGCCGTGTTCAGCAGCACGTCGCCGGTGTAGACGACGGCGAACACGCTGTGGACCGCCTTCTGCCCACGCAGGCCCTTGAGAGCGGCCAGCCCGTAGGCAGCGCCCCACATCGTGCCCAGCGCGAAGTGCGTGGTGTCGTTCAGCCGGGACCGGCCGGCCGGTGTCCGCGGGGAGACGCGGAGGACCTTCTCCGCGAAGTTCGCGGGGGCGTAGCTGTCCTCACGCTTCGTGATCGGCATCTCGACCAGCCTCTGGAAGGCGGTCATGACGACCGTCCCCGCGAGGCCCGCTGCCACGGCCCGGCCCAGGACGCCGGCTGTCGAGGTCTGCTGCGTCGGATCCATCCCGACCGCCTACCCCGAGGCCGGCCCGTGCCACCACCCGCCCGCTGCTGCGACTCTGTCCCTGAGCGCACCCAGCGCGCGCAGCCCCAGGCGGCGGGAGCTGCGCCAGCCCCCGTGGACCTGGTTGGTGTGCGGCTGAGCCTGGAAGACGGTGCCGGCTCCGGCTGGGACCGGTCCGTCCCGCAGGGCCAGCAGGTCCATCACCGGGCCGACGGCACGCTCGTAGAGTCGGGGGACCAGGGTGTGGGCGAGCACAGCGAGCCGTTGTGCCTGCCCCACCACCGTGACCGGCCGGGGTCGCTCCACCGCGCGCACGATCGCACGGGCGACGCGGCGCGCGTCGCTGACCGGAGGCAGGGGGTGTGCTCGTCGTCCGGTGTAGTTGGCGGCGTGCTGGTAGATGGGTGTGTCGATCGTCGCGGGCAGGACCGCGCAGACGCTGATGCCGTCCGCGTCGCGCAGCTCCTGGCGCAGCACCTCCGCCAGCCCCAGCAGCGCGTGCTTGCTGGTGATGTACGGCGAGAGATACGGCGAGGTGATCTTCGAGTACAGGGAGCCGACCAGGACCAGCACGCCCTGCCGTCGGGCTCGGAAGCACGGCAGGACGGCGCGGGCTCCGTGGACCTGGCCGAACAGGTTCGTCTCCATCACCTGCCGGAACACCTCGGGCGGCGTCTGCTCGAAGGTGCCGTAGCTGAAGACCGACGCCGCGCCCACCCAGGCGTCGATCCGCCCGTAGGCGTCCACGGCCGCGCGGGCCAGCGCCTGCACCTGCGCCTGGTCGCTCACGTCGGTGACCACGACCAGGGCCCGGCCGCCAAGCTGGACGCACTCCCGCGCGACCTCCTGAAGGCTCGGCTCGCTGCGGGCGGCCAGCACCAGCTCGGCGCCGCGCTCGGCGAACGCGTGCGCCGTGGCCCGACCGATACCGCTCGACGCACCGGTGATGACCACGACCCGCCCCGACGAAATCCCCTGGCGAGCGCGCATCCCCCGACGGTTCCACCACGGACGAGCGTGTACGCCCCGGCCGGCGGACGCCCTTCAGGGCCTGTCCGCGCGCTACGGCTCCTCTCGCACCGTGGCCAGGCCCTCGCCGTCGGCGAGCAGGCGTCGGACTCCGCCGGGGTGGCTGACCCGGTAGTAGGCGCGGCGACCGACGGCGCGTCGGGCCAGCAGGCCGACGTCGGCGAGGGCGGCAAGCTGCTTGGACACGGCGCCCTGGGAGAGGCCGACGTGCTCCGTGCACTGGGACACGCAGTGCTCCTCCTGCAGCAGGAACCGCAGCAGCCGGAGTCGGGTGGGGTCACCGACCGCGGCGAACAGCCGGGCGACCTCGCGCGCGTCCATTCCTGCCTCCCGTCCGCGGTCCTGGGCGCGCGCGTGCCCGCTCCTCACGGCACCGGCACCTCTGCGGACGCGAGGCCGATCGGGTGAGACATTCCCGATCGGCTTTGCTTCCACAAGGGTCGGGTACGACGAGGGCCGTGGGCGACCGGCGCCGCGACTGCTCTTGGAGGAACCATGGTCGGCAACCCGGCAGGGACCAGCACCGCGCGACGCGAGCTCCCGCAACTGCTGGCGCTGGGGTTCGGCGCGGTGTACGTGCTCGTGGGCCTGCTCGGGTTCCTGGTGACCGGCTTCACGGGCTTCTTCGAGCCCGACACGAACCAGCGCCTGCTGGGGTTCGAGCTCAACCCGTTCCACAACGTCGGACACCTCCTCACCGGGATGACCGGCCTGCTCCTGGGGCGCACGCTGGCGGGCGCACGCGCCTACGGATGGGTGCTGGTCGTCAGCCACATCGGCTTGCTGGCGTTCGGCCTGCTGTACGCCAACCAGGACACCCCGCTCAACTTCTTCAGTTTCAACGTCCCTGACAACGTCCTGCACGTCGGGGTGATCCTCGTCGGCCTCGCCATCGCCCTGCTGCCCGCCCGACACCAGGGGGCCGGGCGCCGCGTCACGGCATAGCGCTCGCGCCTCTCGCCGTCCGGCCCGTCCAGCCGTGCCGCCGGCACCAAGGACGGTCCTCTGGCACTGCGCATGCTGGGCGGCCTCGGCCCGGCCGTGTTGAGCATGGTCGCAGCCCGACCCGTGGCAAGTGCCGCTCCTGCGGCGGCTGACTGCTGTGCAAGACGAGTCCCGCCCGCAACGCCGTCGACCGTCAGCGGTCGACCGCCGCGTGCGGCAGCGGACGATGGCGGCGCCCGGGCCTGCCCCTGCAGGTAGGTCAACGCCCGCCGGTGGTCGGGTCGATCCGCCGGCGCACCTGCTCCACGCTGTCGGCCGGGAAGCCGCCGCGGCGGGCGTGCTCGCGCACGCTCTCGGCGTCCGGGGCGAGGTACACGCAGTAGATCTTGTCCTGCGTGACGTAGGACTCCTGCCACTGGACGTCGGGCATGCTGTCGAGCACCTCATTGGACGTCGCGGCGATGCCCTGGACCTGCTCGTCGCTAAGGCTGCCGGCGCCGGGCAGGCTGCGCTCGATCACGTACTGGGGCACGACTCCTCCTGCGGACTCGGGGACTGGAACGCTAGATGCCGGTCCGCGCCCGCGGCACTGCCCTACTGGTCGCCGTCCGGCGAGAAGACGTCGCGCAGCAGCGCGGCGAGCTCGTCGTACACGTCGGGCGTCGCGGCGAGCACGTGCCCGGACGCCGGGACCGCGCCGGCGACCCGCCCGTCGAGGTCGCCCGACACCCCGCCCGCCTCGGCGACGAGCAGCAGGCCGGCGGCGGCGTCCCAGGGTTGCAGGCCCGGGCTCCACGTGGCGTCCGCCCGGCCGGTCGCGACGGAAG
>JALYMN010000354.1 GCA_030773675.1 Actinomycetota bacterium | reverse complement strand
GCGCAGGCCCTCGGCCAGGGCGTCGGCGCTGCCGGCCGGCACGACGAGGTGCTCGGGCCCCAGCCCGTCCGCGATCCCGGTCTCGGTCGTCGTGAGCAGCCGGCAGCCGTGCGTCAGCCCCTCCACGAGCGACAGCCCGACCTGCTCCCGCCAGCCCGGCACCCGCCGGCTGGGCAGCACGACGGCGGCGGCGCGTCGCATCGCGTCGTGCACCTGCTGCCGGTCGGCGGCGACCCGCAGCGTGACGTCGGCGCGCCCGCCCGCCCACCCCCGGACCTGCTCGGTGCGCGGCCCCCAGCCGAGCAGGCGCAGCCGCCAGCCGTCCGGCGCAGCACCGTCCCAGGCCTGCACGAGCAGGTCGACGCCCGTGCGCTCGGACAGCTCGGCGGCGAACACCAGCTCGGGCTCGGCCGGCACGACGTCGGGGCTGCCCTCCCCGAAGCACACCGGGCAGCGCGACCGGCGCTCCTCGGCCACCAGCGACAGCCAGCGCGGTGTGGGACCGGTCCGGTGGGCCCGCTCGGCCGCCGCCGAGCCGTAGGCGACGGCGACGGCGACGGCGACCCGCCGGTCCGCCTGGTCCGGCAGCGGCGACGGGAGCACCTCGATCGCGTACGCCGCGAGCAGCGCGCCCGGCGCGGCGTCGGCCAGGCGCAGCGGGACGGGCCACTCGGCGGCCCAGAGCGGCTCGGTGACCTCGAGCACGTCGGGCGGGTCGGCGCGCAGGTCGGCCTCGAGCACGTCGAGCCCGCCGAGCAGGACCGGGAACGGCGCCTGCGCGAGCAGCGCGGGGTCGCAGTCGGGGTGACGGCTCGTCGCGAGCACGCGGAACCCTGGCAGCGGCGCGAGCCGCTCGAGGTGCGACGAGCGCAGGACCGGCGTGTAGAGCGCGTACGACGTCACGCGCGTCCCCTGCCCCGCCACGCGGGGACGATCACGGGTGCTGCTCCGGACAGCGGGCAGACTGGAAGCCGTGACGCCTGCCAGACGCACGTCCTCATGATCGCTGAGCTGCTCGGCGTCCTCGCCGTCCTCGTGCTGACCGCCGGCACCGCCCTGTTCGTCGCCGCGGAGTTCAGCCTCGTCGCCGTCGAGCGCTCGGCGCTGGAGGCCGCCGAGCGCGAGGGCGACCCGCGCGCGCGGCGTGTGCTGCAGTCGGTACGCACCCTGTCGTTCCAGCTCTCCGGCGCGCAGCTCGGCATCACCATGACCACCCTCGTGGTCGGCTTCATCGCCGAGCCCTCGCTCGCCGCGCTGTTCCGCGCCCCCTTCGAGGCGGCCGGCCTGCCCGGCGGGCTCGCGCACGCGGTGGCCGTCGGGATCGCGCTCCTCGTCGCCACGGTGCTGCAGATCGTGTTCGGCGAGCTGGTCCCGAAGAACCTCGCGATCGCCCAGCCGCTGACGACCGCCCGGGCCGTCGCCACGCCCCTGCAGGTCTTCAGCGCCGTGCTGCGCCCACTCATCGCGGCCTGCAACGGGACCGCGAACGCCGTCGTCCGCCGGCTCGGCATCGAGCCGCAGGAGGAGCTGCGCTCGGCCCGCTCGGCCGCGGAGCTCGGCAGCCTGGTGCGGAGCTCCGCGGAGGAGGGCACGCTGCCGGAGCAGACGGCGACCATGCTCACCCGCACGCTGGCGTTCGCCGACCGCAACGCTGGCGACGTCATGACCCCGCGCATGCAGATGGTGAGCCTGGACCAGCACGAGTCGGTGCTCCGGCTGCTCGAGGTCGCGCACGAGACCGGGCACTCCCGGTTCCCGGTCGAGGGCAACGGCGGGATGGACGACATCGTCGGCGTCGTCCACGTCAAGCGCGCGTTCGCCGTGCCGCGCGACGAACGCAAGCGCACCCGGCTCAGCCAGGTGATGGGGCCGGTCGCCCGGGTGCCCGAGACCGTGCACTGCAACGACCTGCTGCGCACCCTGCGCGAGCCGGGCCTGCAGATGGCCGTCGTCATCGACGAGTACGGTGGTACGGCCGGCGTCGTCACTCTCGAGGACCTCGTCGAGGAGCTCGTCGGCGAGGTCGACGACGAGCACGACGCCCCCAGCCGTCCGGACGTCGAGCAACGCGGCGACGACACGTTCGTGCTCTCCGGGCTGCTGCGCGACGACCAGGTCGCCGAGGCCTGCGGCTTCGCGATGCCGGAGGGCCCCTACGACACCCTGGGCGGGCTCGTCATGCAGCGCCTCGGCCGGCTGCCGCGCCGCGGCGACGTCGTCCAGGTCGACGGGTGGGAGCTGCGCGTGCTCGAGCTCGACGGACGGCGGGTCGACCGGGTCGGCCTCGTCGCCCCGGAGCCGGCGCTGCAGGAGGTGGACGCGTGACCGCCTGGTCGCTCGTCGCCGCCGTCCTGCTGCTGGCCGGCAACGCCTACTTCGTCGGTGCCGAGTTCGCCGTCATCAGCGTGCGGCGCAGCCAGATCGAGCCGCTCGCCGACAGCAGCCGCCGGGCGCGGACCGTGCTCGACGCGCTGCGCCACCTGTCGCTCATGCTCGCCGCCTCGCAGCTCGGGATCACGCTGTGCTCGCTCGGCCTCGGCGCGGTCGCCGAGCCGGCCGTGGCGCACCTGCTGGAGGACGCGCTGCACGCCGCGCACGTGCCCGACGCGCTGCTGCACCCGATCTCGTTCGCGGTGGCGCTGTCGCTCGTCGTCTTCCTGCACATGGTGCTGGGCGAGATGGTGCCGAAGAACATCGCGATCGCCTCGCCGGAGCGGGCGGCGCTCGTGCTCGTGCCGTCGCTGGCCCGCTTCGCCTACGTCACCGGGCCGGTGCTGCGCGCGCTGAACGCCACCGGCAACGCCGTCCTGCGGGCGTTTGGCGTCGAGCCCAAGGACGAGCTCGCCGCGTCGTTCTCCTCCGACGAGCTGGCCGGCATCATCGCGCAGTCGCGCGAGGAGGGGCTGCTCGACGAGGAGGAGCACGAGCGGCTGTCCGGCGCGCTCGAGCTCGGCCAGCAGCCGGCCCGCACCGTCATGCTCCCGCTCGAGCAGGTCGTGACCGTGCCGCACACCGTGACGGCCGACGAGCTGGAGGAGCTCGTCGTCGTCACCGGCTTCTCGCGCTTCCCGGTGCGCAGCTCGGACGACGACGAGGCCACCATCGGCGCCGTCGAGGGCGGGCTGCTCGGGTTCGTGCACGTCAAGGACGTGCTCGGCCTCGACGAGCGGGAGCGCCGCGAGCCGCTCGCCGCGAAGCGCCTGCGCACGATGCCGCCGCTGCCGCCCGACCTGCCGCTGACGGAGGTGCTGGCGCGCCTGCAGCGCAGCTCCAGCCACCTCGGCCAGGTCGTGGACGGTGGTGCCGCGATCGGCGTCATCGCGCTCGAGGACGTCGTCGAGGAGCTCGTCGGCGAGGTGGAGGACGAGACCAACCCGCTGCACGCACCGGCGCTGTCCGAGGCCGCGGTCGGCGAGCCGCGGTAGGCGCTCCGGGCTGCTCCCGCATCGCCGGCGCGGCCGCGCAAGCTGCCGGAGTCGACCCGGCTCAGGAGTTGCCGGCGAGCCGCGACTGCACGGTGGCAGGGCCGGCGCGCCGCGACCGCGAGGTGCCAGGGCCGGCCGCGTGGACGGCTGCCCCCGACCTCGGTCCGAGGTGCGGCACATTCCGGTACCGACACGCCAGCGCGCCGCGACCGCACCGTGCCACGAGCAGCCAGGCGCACGCTCGGGCGACGTGCTGGACCGCAGCGCAGGAGCGGAGTCCGGCCGTGGCGAGATCGTCGCCCGACGGCTCGAGGCCCCGTGGGCCAGTCAGTGGGTTGCGGTCCCGGAACGCGGACGGACCGCCACCCGGAGGTGACGGCCCGTCGGCGCGAACGGAAGGACTAGTCGCGACCCTGCAGGTAGCTGAGCAGGCGCAGGACCTCGAGGTAGAGCCAGACCAGCCCGACGACCAGGCCGAAGGAGATCCGCCACGACTCGCGGGCATCGACACCGGCGGCGACCATGCGGTCGGCCTGGTCGAAGTCCAGCACGAAGGTCAGCGCGCCGACCGTGATGAAGGCGAGGCTGAACAGGACGGACAGCACCGGGTTGTCCCCGCGGATGCCGAGCGCGTCACCGTCGCCGAACAGCCCGGCGACGAGGTTGAGCACGACGATCGCGAACAGGCCGATGAAGGCCAGCGTCACGATCTTGGTGAACTGCGGCGTGGCGCGCAGCCGGCCGCTCTTGTAACCGGCGAGCACGGCGCCGAACACGACGGACGTCCCGACGACCGCCTGGACGACGATCCCGGCGTAGATCTGGTTGAACACGTGGCTGATCGCGCCGAGCGCGACGCCCTGGAACGCCGCGTACGCGAGCACGAGGCCCGGGCTGACCTGGCGCTTGAACATGTTGACCAGCGCGAGCGCGAACCCGATGAGCGCCGACATGACGGCGACACCCTGGCTGACGTTGAGCACCCAGGCCGCCGCACCCGTGGCGACGATGACGCCGAGCAGCAGGCTCGTCTTGACGACGACGTCGTCCATCGTGAGGCGCTGCGGGGTGTGGTAGATCCCGGCGACCTGGTCGACCGTGGGCGCGGCGTAGCCGGAGCCGCGCAGGCTCTCGTGCAGCGGGGCGCTGCGCTGGAAGACGGGGTTGCTGGACTGCCGTGCCATCGATGCTCCTCTGCGCGGTCCTCGGACGGGACCATGCGGTCAGTACAACGCAGGAGTGCCCCGTCGTGTGCCCGACAGCCGCACTCCGTGCGGGTGATCGTCGCGTGCGGGCCCGGTCGTGCCCGGGGCGGGGCTCGAACCCGCAATCCCTTTCGGGCCCGGTGGTTTAAGCACCGTGCGTATGCCAGTTCCGCCACCCGGGCTGGGCGTCAGGCGGTGGCGAAGATAGCGCGTGCATGCGCCGGCGTGGTCCCGCTCCGCCGAGCCGTGCGCCCGTGGACGTCGGCCGCCAGCCGGCAGCGGCTGGTAGCCGCCGCAGCACGCGGCTGGTCGTCGGGTGACGCGGCTCCTGCTCATGGAGCCGACACTGCCGCCGGGTCCGACAGTCCAGGGAGTCCCGCCGCCCGCCCGCGACGGTCCCCCAAGCCTCAGACCAGCCCGGCGACCTCCCGGGCGCGCGCGAGCACGGCGTCCAGCATGGGCTCGGTGAGCTTGCCGGTGAAGGTGTTCTGCTGACTGACGTGGTAGCAGCCGAGCAGGGTGAGGCCGCCGTCCAGGCGAGCTTCGGCGCCGTGACGGAACTTCGGCAGCGGCGACGGCGTCGTGACGCCCGCCCGGCGCAGGACCGGCCACAGTGCCTGCCAGCCGAACGCGCCGAGCACGACCACCGCATGCAGGGTGGGCAGCAGCAGGCGCACCTCGGCCGCGAGCCAGGGCGCGCAGGTGTCGCGCTCCTCCGTCGTCGGGCGGTTGCCCGGCGGAGCGCACCGCACCGGCAGGGTGACCCGGGTGTGCCGCAGCTCGAGCCCGTCGCCGGCGTGCACGGACGTCGGCTGGCTGCACAGCCCGGTGCGGTGCAGCGCGGCGTACAGCCAGTCGCCGCTGCGGTCGCCGGTGAAGATCCGGCCGGTGCGGTTGCCGCCGTGCGCGGCCGGGGCGAGGCCGACGACGGCGATGCGCGCGTCCGCGGGTCCCCAGCCGGTCACCGGGCGGCCCCAGTAGGTCTGCTCGGCGAACGCCGCCCGCTTCTCGACCGCGACCTGCTCGCGCCAGGCGACGAGCCGTGGGCAGGCCCGGCAGACCGACGAACGTCCGTCGAGCTCGTCGAGCGTCGCCGCGCCCGCCGCCAGCCGCTCGACGTCCTCACGGTCCTGCGCCACCGGGGTGTGCGGGGTGGTGCGGTCGGTCGGGCCGGTGCCCGGCGCGATCACGCCGACCGCGCCGCAGCCGGGGATCGGAGTGCCGACCCCGGGACCGTGCCCGGTGCGGTCACGCCGTCCGGGGCCAGGACCCCGGGCGGTGGCTCCCGGTCACCGGGCGGCCCTCGCCCCCGCGCTCCAGGCGATGCCGTCGAGGATGTCGCGCTCGCTGACGACCACCTCGGGCAGCTGCAGCCGGTCGACCAGGGTGCGCAGCACCAGCGCCCCGGCGCCGATGACGTCCACCCGCCCGGGGTGCATGTACGGCAGGGCGGCCCGCTGCGCGCGCGGCAGCTCGATCAGGGCGGTGGCCGAGCGCAGCACCTCGTCCGGCCGGAAGCGGGACAGGTGGATCGCCGAGCTGTCGTAGCGGTCGAGGCGGAGCGCGTGCGCGGCGACGGTCGTCACCGACCCGGCCAGTCCCACACCGGTCCTGGCCCGCTCGACCGGCACCGTCTCGCGCACGAGGACCAGGGCCGCGTCGACGTCGGCCTCCGCGGCGGCGACCTCGACCGGAGTGGGTGGGTCGGACGCCAGGTGCCGTTCGGTGAGCCGGACGCAGCCGACGTCCACGGACAGGCCGGCCTCGACCGCGGACGTGCCGAGGACGAGCTCGGTCGAGCCGCCGCCGATGTCCATGACGAGGAACGGCCCGTCGGCCGGATCGAGGTCACGCGTGGCGCCGTCGAACGACAGCGCCGCCTCCTCCGCCCCCGACACGACCTCGGGGTCGACGCCGAGCACGTCGCGGACCATCGCCACGAACACCTCGCGGTTGCGTGCGTCGCGGGTCGCGCTGGTCGCGACCATGCGCACGGCCTCGCACTCCAGCCTGCGGACGACGTGCGCGTAGTCCTCGAGCGCCGCGCGCGTGCGGGTCAGCGCCTCCTCCGCCAGCTCGCCGGTGCGGTCGACGCCCTGCCCGAGCCGCACGACGCGCATCTCGCGGTGCACGTCGGTCTTGGTCCGCGGGTCGTGCAGGTCGCTGACCAGCAGGCGGAGTGAGTTCGTGCCGCAGTCGACGGCCGCGACGCGGGTCATGCCGGCCTCACCGGTGCAGCCTCTTGCCGGGGACGGCGTCCGGGTCGTCGGGGTCGACGCACGCCCCGGGCGCCCACCACGCGGACAGCGCCTCCAGCGCCTCGTCGCCGAACGGGTTCACGCCCTCCCCCACGGCCAGGCTGTGCGCCACGAGCACGTGCAGGCACTTCACCCGCACCGGCATGCCGCCCTGCGCGGGCACGCCCTCGAGCACCTCGGCCGCGTCGCGCCGGGCCACGTAGTCGGCGGCCGCGGCCTCGTAGCGCGCCCGCAGGTCCGGGTCGTCGGCCAGCCGCGCCGTCATCGCACGCATGAGACCGGCCGACTCCAAGCTGCCGATGCGCGAGGCCAGGCGCGGGCAGGTCAGGTAGTAGAGCGTCGGGAACGGTGTGCCGTCCTCCAGCCGCGGCGCGGTCTCGACGACGTCCGGCAGGCCGCACGGGCACCGGTGCGCGACCGCGCGCATCGCGCGGGGCGGGCGGCCCAGCTGCAGCGCCACGGCGCGGAGG
>JALYMN010000353.1 GCA_030773675.1 Actinomycetota bacterium | reverse complement strand
ACTCACGCAGCGTTCGATCTTCCCCGGCAGACAGCTCAAGCGTGTCAAGCGCACCCTGTAGGTACCGGATCAGGTGCGGGACGCGTCGGGGCGTAACGTGCGCCGACATCTTTCGCCGGCCGCTCGCCGCTGGGACCGCTCCAGTCAGCCGCTGCTCGTCGCGCAAGCGCTCGCAACGTGCTCAGACGTGAATTCTGGGTGAGTGCGTCGGCGCATTTGATGGGGCTCCATTGGTTCGTGCGTCCGTTCGTCGGTGTTCGCCAGACCAGAGCATGTCCGGTGCTACAGCGAGACGCTCGTGTTGGGTTCTCGGCCCGACACGGCCGCCGCCGGGTCCCACTACTCATCCTGGGCTGGCGTCCGGGCAGGGTGTCCGCACGCTGACGCGACCTTCACCGACGCCTTGGCCGGCGGGCATCACAGCATGCCACCGACTCCCCAGCACAAGGAGGAGACATGCAGAAGGAGCGCAAGGGCGTCTCGCTGGCAAAGGGGCCCGCGGCGATCCTCGGGGCTGTCCTCGTCACCTACGGCATCCTGGCCCTGATCCTGGGCAACAACAGCTTCCGCGTCGTGAACGTCCCGAACGGCCCGATCACGTACGGCGAGACGTTCCTCGGCATCGAGAACAACGGCTGGACAAACCTGCTGTGGATCGCGGCGGGTGGGCTCCTGCTGTTCGGCGCGCCGTTGCACTGGGGCGCGAAGGCGGCCTCGCTGATCGTCGGGCTCGTGTTCGGCGCCGCGTCGGTCATCTCCCTGGTCACCCAATGGGCGGACGACAACTGGGGCGTCTTCGGCGTCTTCGCAGCCAACAACTGGACGACCCTCGCCTGGGGGGCCATCGCGACCTACCTCCTGGTGACCGCACTCCTCCCGCGCGTCGGCAAGAAGAAGCAGCCCGTCAAGCACAAGGAGCAGCCGGTCGAGCCTAAGGTCGTTGTCCCGCCCGCCTCGACGGTCCAGCGCGAGCGTGTGGTGCGCGTCGAGCGCGTCGAGCCCGCCGCGGAGGCCGCGGAGGAGCGGCACGCGGAGGAGCGGCACGCCGAGGCTCGGCGCATGTCCTACGAGCCCGGGCCGACGAAGACCCGGGTGGTCGCCCCCGCCGACGGGGACGGTCCGGAAGACCACGTTCGCCGGTCTCGGCGGTAGGCGGGCACGGGAGGCAAGGCGCGCGTTGGCGAGCCTCCCGGTTGCCGGCGACCGCCGCTGCGGAGTGCCGCCCTCGGCGCGGCACTCTGCTGTGGTGCGGCGAGTTGCCGACGACGCCATCACCTCCTCCTCCTCCCCCGCACCCCGATGTCGCTTCTTGGGCAGCAGCGTCTCGAGGTCGGCGAGCGGTCGTAGACGCTGGGCGCGCCGGGACTCGAGCGTCTCGTCCCCTCCGCGAGAATTACCTGGCAGTTGCAAGTCGGTGGGCTGGCACAGGAGGCCCAACACGCCCTCGGCTTCCCGCCACGAGCGGTAGCTGACGTGCACGACGGGGCCGCCCGCAGCTTGCACCCCATATCTGCAGCAAGTGCACGAGTAGCAGACCGTGCCGTTCGCGGGCCGAGCGAGGTGCAAACTTCTTCAGGAGCCGCGGCCCGTTTCCTGCTTCCCTTGACGAGGGAACGTTTCGGGGAGCTTGAGGTAACTCCCGACGAGCAAGCTGACAGAGCCGGCCAGGTACGCGAGGCTCACCAGCAACGGCTCGCGGAGCGACGAGAGTCCGGGGATGTGCACCCCGACGGCGGAGCCGACGAGGAACGCGACTGCGCCGAGCATACTCAGCACACTGCTCCACCATTCGACCTGCCGGGGCGCAGACAGGCCCAGCCGTGGCAGCTCTGCTTGACCTGCAGGTAGGTGGCGACCAGGAAGACGACCGTCGCGGCCAGACTGAAGAGCCCCAATCGGAACGAGAGGCGGACCAGGTCGAGCTGACGGGCCAGCGTCACCGTCGTCTCCACGTCGAACAGCAGCGTGCCCACGAGGAACAGGACGGCCACCACCCAGTTGAGCCGATGCGGCTGCCAGGCGAAGAGCCGCAAGCGTTGAGGCGTGTCGGAAGTAAGCCGGGTCTGCGAACGGGGGTTATGGTGGCGAGGAGCCGCGCGCCGACTCCGAAGCTGAAGATCCAGGCGGCTTTAAGCAGTAGGCGGCTGGAGTCAAGACCTGCCCGAGCGAACCGTGGTCGAGTGACAGCGCCGCCCCCACGACAAAGAGAGTTGAGCCCGAGAGGTACAGGACCGTCACCCACCAGCGAGCCCTCAGGCGCCCACGGCGACCAGCGACTGCCACTCATCGCCATGCGCGGCGCGCCGCCCGGCCGGACTCGCCGGGGACCTCGGGCGCCTGATGTCATGGGTCCTCTGGGGGAGAGGACGTGGGAGCTCCGACGACTGGCAGCAGCAACCAAATTGCTCCCGTTGGGATCACGAGCAGCAGCAGGAGAACGCCCACCGGCTCCGCGGCTCCGCCGCCGAGCACGGTGAGCGCCGCCCCGCCCCCAGCGGCGGCCGCGATCACGCGCGGCACCAGCGGCCGCGGCGACGGCAGGCCTCGACCAGGCTGCGGTTCGCTCGGCGCCCCGGGCGCCATCGGGTCAAAGCCGCCGCGCAGCACCATGCGGAAAAGCAGGGCCAGGGACGGAAACAGGATGATCGAGCCCGCGAGCACGCCGACGACGATGGCAACCAGGGTCGCGCGGCCAGCAGCGGCCTCCTCGACGGTGAGTCCAGGCAGCAGAAAGGGACTCTGGGCCACCGCCCAGCCGACGACGACGGCTCCCACCGCGGCCGCCGACGTATAGCGCGCGGGCTCAAACGCTCGGCGCCAGAGCAGCACGAGCGTCGCCGCGCCGGCCAGCGCGGAGGCGATCAGAGCGGCAAGGCCCCAGCCCGAGGTGAGACCCTCGAAGACCCGCTGCGCGTGAGCGTGCGCCACGATGAGCCCAGCCAGCGCCAGCACGCCGGTCACCACGCCGGTGGCGAGCGCGCGGCGCCGGAAGATCTGCGCGAGATCCTCGCGCCCGACCCGCCGAGCATCCCCCGTGAGGAACACGGCGGCGGTGTACGCGCCTGCGGCGACGGCCAGCACGCCGATGAACAGCGCCATCGCCCCGGTCCAGCTCGCCCACAGATCTCCCGCCGCGTTACCGACCGGGACTCGGCCGGAGGCGATCGCGCCGACCATCGTGCCGAGAGCGAAGGGCGTGAGGATCGACGAGGCCGAGAAGACCAAATCGATGCGGCTTGCCTCGCGCTCCGAGCCCGCGCCCGTGCGGACCGCGTACGCCGTGCCGCGCAGGATGATGCCGACCGCCGCGATGAAGAACGGCACCGCGAGCGTGGAAGCGATCGAGGCGAACGGGACCGGATAGGCCGTCCAGAAGATGACGAGGACGAAGATCAACCAGACGTGGTTGGCCTCCCACACGGCCGACATCGAGCGGTGCACGAGCTCGCGGCGCTGCCGGCCGCCCGCGCCCGCGTCGATGAGCTGCCACAGCCCGGCTCCGTAGTCGGCGCGGCCGAGCACCGCGTAGGCGACCAGACCGACGAGCACGAACACCAGGGGAAGCTCAGCGAGGGACAGCGTTCGCACCTTCCGCTGCTTGGGGGAGCTCGAGCGGGACGCGCGCGAGGCGACGGAGAATCCACACCGTGGCGGCGATCAGTGCGACGTAGACGACGACGAGCGTGGCGTAGCCGACTGGGATGCCTCCTGCCCCGGTGACCGCCTCGCTGGTGCGCATGACGCCGTAGACCACCCAGGGCTGCCGGCCCACCTCGGTGGCAACCCACCCAGCGATCAGCGCGACGACCGACAGAGGGCCCGCGGCCACGACCGCCCGGTAGAACCAGGGCGACGCCGGCATCCGCTTCCGGCGTACCAGGACCACCACGTGCAGGGCGCCCAGGGCAGCGAGGAACGTGCCGATGCCGACCATGGTCTGAAACGCGATGCGCACGAGGTTCACCGGCGGCCGGTCGGCTTCTGGCACCTCCTCGAGGCCCTGGACGGTGGCGTTGGGGTCGTGCGCGGCGAGGATCGAGAGCAGCCACGGGATCTCGATGCCGCCCTTGACCTCGCCGTCGTCGTACCAGCCGCCCAGATGGATCGGGGCGCCCTTCGTCGTCTCGGCCAGCCCCTCGAAGGCGGCGAGCTTCGTCGGCTGGGTCTCGGCGACGCGGCGCGCGATCCAGTCGCCGACGACGATCTGCACGGGGGCGGCGAGCGCCGCGACGGTGAGCGGCACCACCAGGGCCGAGCGCACGTAACGGCTGCGGTCGCCGCGGAGCCAGTGCAGCCCGTAGACCGCCGCCAGCGCGAACCCGGTGACGATGTAGGCGGCGAGGTACATGTGGGTCAGCTCGGGCCAGAGGTACGGGTTGCCGAACAGCGCCTCCACGGGCCGCACGTCGACGACGTCGCCTTCCGGGGTCAGGCGAAAGCCGGTCGGGTTCTGCATC
>JALYMN010000352.1 GCA_030773675.1 Actinomycetota bacterium | reverse complement strand
GCTGCCGGTGCTGCCCGGCGCCGACGGCCTGGTGCCCTGGTGCTCCCCGCACCCGCGCGCCGTCCTGCTGCCCGGCCGCCTGGCCGTGCCGCGGACCCTGCGGCAGCTGCTCCGCCGGTGCGGCTGGTCCACCACCCTCGACACGGCCTTCGCCGACGTCGTCGCGGGCTGCGCCGACCGCGACGACACCTGGATCACCGGCCGGATGCGCGCCGGGTTCCTCGCGCTGCACGATGCCGGCGGCGCGCACAGCGTCGAGGTGTGGGACGGCGACCGGCTGGTCGGCGGGCTCTACGGCGTGCTCACCGGGCAGGTGTTCTCCGGCGAGTCGATGTTCCACCGGGAGTCGGGAGCGTCGAAGGTGGCGCTGGTCGACCTGTGCCGGCGGCTGGTCGAGGCCGGCGTCCGAGTGCTGGACACGCAGCAGGAGACCGACCACCTGCGCGCGCTGGGCCAGGTGCTCGTCGCCCGCGACGAGTACGTGGGCGTCGTCCGGGCCCTGCGCGACGCCCCGGTCGTGCTGCCGGCCGAGCGGCGGGCGGCGGGCGACCTGGTGCCGCCGGTCAGCCCGCCCGCCAGATGAGCACGAGCCCCCGGTCGTCGTCGCCCGCCGCGGCCACCTGCCGCAGCAGGACGTCCGCTCCGCCACGGAACCCGCGCGGCACCAGACGCTCGGCCTCGCCGAGCAGCTTGTCGATGCCGACGTCGAGGTCGCGCCCGGGGACCTCCACGAGCCCGTCGGTGTAGAGCAGCAGCGCGTCGCCCCGGTCGAGCTCGCCGAGGGCGGGCGTGAACTCCACGTCGGGCAGCAGGCCGAGCGCCGGGCCGTCCGCCTCGAGCAGCGACCAGCGCCCGCTGCCGGCGTCGAAGTGCGCAGCCGGCGGGTGCCCCGCCGACTCCAGCCAGAACGACCCGTCGCGCAGGTCGAGCACCAGGTGCACGGCGGTGGCGAACCCCTCCTCCCAGGCCTGCCGCTCCAGGTAGCGGTTGGCCGACGGCAGCAGCGCCCGCGGCGTGGGCGTGCCCAGCAGCCCACCCATCGCGCCGGACAGCAGCAGGGCACGGGTGCCCGCGGCCACCCCCTTGCCGGACACGTCGACGAGGGCCACCTCCAGCCGCCGCGCATCGTCGGACAGCGAGCTGACGACGAAGTCCCCGGCGAACGGCCCGCCTCCCGCCGGGCGGACGACCGCCTCGGCCTCGAAGCTGCGGGGCAGACGCGGCAGCACGCCCTGCTGCTCGAGCCGACGGCGCAGCTCGGCGAGCACGGAGTCGCCGGAGAGCCCGGTGAGGCCGGTCTCCTCGCGGCTGCGCGAGGACTCGTAGCAGAGCACGGCGGTCAGGGCGAGCACCACGAGCGACCCGGGGCGCACGATCATGAGCTTCTGCACGAACAGCAGGACGCCGAGCGACACGGCGACCACCAGCAGCAGGCGGCGCATGGCGCGGCGGCCCAGCAGCAGCCCGCCGAGCACCAGCGGCAGCCCCTGGGCGCTGGCCGGTGCCCACTCAGCCCCGAAGCGGAGCCCGCCGGCCGCGAGCGCCGCCGAGAGCAGGCAGAGCCCGAGCAGCGCAGCCGGCTCGCGCGGAGGGTCCCTCCGCAGCCGGGCGAGCGTGCGCGGGAGCGCGAGCACGACCGGGCGCAGCCGTGCCCCGACGCGGATCATGGTGGCGGGGAGATTAGTACCGCCCGCGGCGGCGCTGCAGCCGGAGCCGGGCGCCCGGGACGACGGCCGGTCCGCGTCGCGGCGCGCTCCGCCGCAACGGCCCGGAGCCAGACCAGGGGGCGCTCGAGCCGGGTCGGGGTGCGCGAGCGGCTGCTCGGTCGGCCGGGCTCAGCGCGGCTGGCAGACCGGACACCAGAAGAGGTTCCTCCCCGCCATCACCTGGGTGCGCACCTCGGTGCCGCAGCGCCGGCAGGGCAGCCCGTGCCGGCGGTAGACGTAGTGCGCGTCCTCGCGGGCCGGCGGGCCCGAGCGGCGCCGGCGGTCCTCCCGCTCGGTCGTCACGATCCGCCCGGCGCGCACCCCCGCCCGCAGGAGCCCGCGCAGGTCGGGCCACATCACGTCCCACACGGCGCGGGGGACGTCGCGGCCGGGCCGGAACGGCGACAGCCCGGCGCGGTAGAGCACCTCGGCGCGGTAGACGTTGCCGATCCCCGCGAGCACGCGCTGGTCCATGAGCAGCTCGCCCGTCGTCCGGCGGCTGCGGGACAGCCGGTCCCAGGCGAGCTCCGGGTCGGCCTCGTGGCGCAGCGGATCGGGCCCGAGCCGGGCCAGCACCGCGTCGCGCTCGTACGGCGCCATCACCTCGCAGGCCGTCGGGCCACGGAGATCGAGCCAGGCGTCGTCCGCGACCATGCGCAGCCGCAGCGCGCCGCGCGGCTCGGGCGGCGAGCCGCTGCCCCGCGCCCACTTCCCGTACAGGCCGAGGTGCACGTGCAGCAGCAGGTCCCCGGCGAAGCCGTAGAACAGGTGCTTGCCGTACGGCTCGACCCCCTCGACGACCCGGCCGGTGAGCAGCTCGGCGCCGGTCGCGAACCGGCCCTGCGGGCTGGACAGCCCGACCGGGCGGCCGACGAGCAGCGGGCGGTGCTCGCGCGCGAGCCGGTGGATCGTGTGGCCCTCGGGCACCTGCTCGACCTGGCTGCCGGAGCCGGTCAGGCCGGCAGGTCGGGCAGGGCGCCCGACCGCTCGTACTCGGTGAGCATCGCGATCCGCCGGCTGTGCCGGTCCTCCCCCGAGTACGGCGTGCGCAGGAAGACCTCGACCAGCCCGAGCGCGGTCGCCTCGTCGTGCATGCGCGCCCCGACGCTGACCACGTTCGCGTCGTTGTGCTCGCGCCCGAGGGCGGCCGTCTGCTCCGACCAGGCCAGCGCGCACCGCACGCCGTCGACCTTGTTCGCCGCGATCGCCTCGCCGTTGCCCGACCCGCCGAGCACGACGCCGAGGCTGCCGGGCTCGGCCGCCACCGCCTGCGCCGCGCGCAGCACGAACGGCGGGTAGTCGTCGAGCGGGTCGAGCACCGCCGGGCCGTGGTCGACCGGCTCGTGGCCGAGCTCGGCCAGGCGGCGGACGAGGGCGGCCTTGAGGTCGAAGCCGGCGTGGTCAGAGCCGAGGTGCACCCGCATGGCGTCCAGTCTGCCCGCCGGTGCAGGCTGCGCGCGTGGCCGGCCGGGTGCTGGGGGTCGACGGCTGCCCGGGAGGCTGGGTGGGCGCGCTGCTCGCCGTGCAGGACGACGGGGCGCGGCTGCTGTCGTGGCACTCCGGTGCGTTCGCCGCGCTGCTCGACGTCCCGGCCGACGTGGTGGCGGTCGACGTCCCAATCGGGCTGCCGGGCGGGGGCGAGCGGCGGGAGGCGGACCTCGCGGCCCGCCGGGCGCTCGGCGCGCAGCGCTCCTCGGTCTTCCTGACGCCGCCGCGCGCCGCACTGGGCGGCGCCGACCACGCGTCGGCCTCGGCGCTGTCACGGGCGGCGGGGTCGACCGGCGTGAGCGTCCAGACCTGGAACATCCTGCGCGGGGTGGCCGAGGTCGACGCGGCGCTGCGCGCTCCGGAGGCCGCCGCCCGCGTCGTCGAGGTGCACCCGGAGCTCAGCCTGCGCCGGCTCGGCGGCCGTCCGCTCCCACCCAAGCGCACCCCCGAGGGCCGGGCCGCGCGCCTGGCGCTGCTCGCGGACTGGCTGCCCGGGCTCGCCGTGCCCCGGCCGCGCCCCGGGCGGGCCGCGGTCGACGACTGCCTGGACGCCGTCGCCGCCGCCTGGAGCGGCGCGCGCTGGCTGCGCGGGCAGGCGGAGGTGCTGGGCGGCGAGCCCGACCCGACCACCGGCCGGCCGATGCGGATCGTGGTCTGAGCGCAGCCGTCGCGGCACCGCCCCCCGCCCGATGATCTTCCGCAGACCGCGGCCCGCGACGGCGTGTCGCCAGCAGGAGGCGGAAGGCCGCCGGTCGGAGAGGGGCGGAAGCGCGGGGTGGGCGCGACGGCGGCGGGAGCGGGTGCCCCCTCTACAGCTGGAGCGACTTGACCTCGAGGAACTCCTCCAAGCCGTACTCGCCGAGCTCCCGGCCGACGCCGCTCTGCTTGTAGCCGCCGAACGGCGCGAGCGGGTTGAACCGGCCCCCGTTGACGTCGACCATGCCGGTGCGCATGCGCCGGGCGACCCGCACCGCCCGCTCCTGGTCGCTGCTCCACACCCCGCCCGACAGCCCGTACGGCGTGTCGTTGGCGATCCGCACGGCCTCGTCCTCGTCGGCGTACGGGATGACCGCGAGCACCGGCCCGAAGATCTCCTCCTGCTCGACGCGCGAGCCGGGCCGGACGTCGGCGAGCACCGTCGGCTGCACGTAGTAGCCGGTCTCCAGCCCCTGCGGGCGCTCGGAGCCGCCGACGACGACGCGCGCGCCCTCGGCCACCGCGCTGTCGATGTAGTCGCGCACCTTCTTGTACTGGTTGGCGTTGGCGAGCGGGCCGACCTTCGTGCCCTCGGCCTTCGGCTCCCCGACCGGGTAGCGCGCGGCCCCGGCGGCGGCGAGCTCGAGCACGTCGTCGTACTTGTCCGCCGGGACGAGCATGCGGGTCCAGGCGGTGCAGGTCTGGCCGCCGTTGATGAAGCAGTTGGCGAGTCCGACCTTGACCGCCTTGGCGAGGTCGGCGTCGTCCAGGACGACGAAGGCGCTCTTGCCGCCGAGCTCGAGCGACACCTTCTTCACCGTGCCGGCGGCCACCGCCATGACCCGCTTGCCCGCCGCGGTGGAGCCGGTGAACGAGACCATGTCGACGTCGGGGTGGGCGGCGATCGCCTCACCGACGACCGGGCCGACGCCGGTCACCAGGTTGAACACGCCCGCCGGCAGGCCGACCTGCTCGAACACCTCCGCCAGCGCGTACGCCGACAGCGGCGCCACCTCGCTCGGCTTGAGCACGACTGTGCACCCGGCGGCGAGCGCGGCCGCGACCTTGGCGACCACCTGGTGCAACGGGTAGTTCCAGGGCGTGATCGCGCCGACGACGCCGATCGGCTCCTTCACGACCAGGCTGTTGCCGATCTGCTCCTCGAAGGGGTGCTCGGCCAGCATCTGCGCGTAGGAGCGCATCACCTTGACCGGGTTCCCGACCTGCACCGCCACGGCGAACCACAGCGGCGTGCCCATCTCGGTGCTGATGAGCTCGGCGACCTCCTGCGCGCGCGCCTCCAGCGCGTCGGCCGCGGCGGTGAGCAGCGCCGCGCGGTCCGCCGGCAGCAGCGACGCCCAGCCCTCGAACGCGCGCTTCGCCGCCGCGACCGCCGCGTCGACGTCCTCCGCGGTACCGGCGGGCACGGTCGCGACCTGCTGCTCGGTCGAGGGGTCGACCACGGGCAGCGCGTCGCGCCCTTCGGCGGGTACCCACGCGCCGTTGAGAAAGAAGCTGTCGGTGTGCACGGGGACCTCCGGGGGCGGCGGGGACGGTCCCCACCGACCCTACGGCGGCTACGCCGGCGGGGCAGCGGCGGCGAGTGCCGAGTCGGCGGTGATCATGCCGGTACGGCTGCGGACCGGGCCTCCAACGCGCTCAGGCCGAGGCCAGCACACCGTCCACGATCTCCTTGGCCTCGGCCTGGATCCGCGCGAGGTGCTCGGGCCCCGAGAAGCTCTCCGCGTAGATCTTGTAGACGTCCTCGGTGCCGCTCGGGCGCGCGGCGAACCACCCCGACGCGGTGATGACCTTCAAGCCGCCGATCGGCGCGTCGTTGCCCGGGGCGCGGGTCAGCCGCGCCGTGATCGGCTCCCCGGCCAGCTCGGTCGCGGTCACCTGCTCCGGGGACAGCTTCCCGAGCGCCGCCTTCTGCTCCCGCGTCGCCGGCGCGTCGATGCGCGCGTACGCCGGGGCGCCGTACCGCTCGGTCAGGCGGGCGTGGTGCTCGCTCGGCGTGCGCCCCGTCGCGCCGGTGATCTCGGCGGCGAGCAGGCAGAGCAGGAGCCCGTCCTTGTCGGTAGTCCAGATGCGCCCGTCGCGGCGCAGGAACGACGCGCCGGCCGACTCCTCGCCGCCGAACACGACGTCGCCGGACAGCAGCCCGGGCACGAACCACTTGAACCCGACGGGCACCTCGAGCAGCCGCCGGCCGAGCCCCTCGACCACCCGGTCGATCAGCGAGGAGCTCACCAGGGTCTTCCCGACGGCGGCACCGGTGCGCCAGGCGCGGGTCTGCAGCAGGTGCTCGACCGCCACCGCCAGGTAGGCGTTGGGGTTCAGCAGCCCGGCGTCGCCGGTGACGATGCCGTGCCGGTCGGCGTCGGCGTCGTTGCCGGTCAGCAGGGAGAACTCGCTACGCCGCTCGATGAGCGAGGCCATGGCGTACGGCGAGGAGCAGTCCATGCGGATAGCGCCGTCCCAGTCCAGCGTCATGAACCGCCAGGTGGGGTCGACGAGCGGGTTGAGCACCGTGAGGTCCAGCCGGTGCCGCTCGGCGATCGCGCCCCAGTAGTCGACGCTCGCGCCGCCGAGCGGGTCGGCGCCGATGCGCACGCCGGCGTCGCGGACGGCGTCGAGGTCGAGCACCGACGGCAGGTCGTCGACGTAGGCGGCCAGGTAGTCGTAGGTGCCGGTGGTGTCGGCGCTGCGCGCCCGGGCGAGCGGCACCCGGCGCACCGCCTCCAGCCCCTCGCGCAGGTGGGCGTTGGCGGCGTCCTGGACCGCGGAGGTGATGCCGCTGCCGGCCGGACCGCCATCGGGCGGGTTGTACTTGAACCCGCCGTCGGCGGGCGGGTTGTGCGACGGAGTCACGACGACCCCGTCGGCGAGGCCCGAGGTGCGCCCGGCGTTGTGGGTGAGCACCGCGTGCGACAGGGCGGGCGTCGGGGTGTAGCGCCCGGCGGCGTCGAGGAGCACGTGCACCCCGTTGGCCGCGAACACCTCGAGCGCGGTCGCCCAGGCCGGCTCGGACAGCGCGTGCGTGTCCTTGGCGAGGAACAGCGGTCCGTCGATCCCGGCCGCGCGCCGGTGGTCGCAAATCGCCTGGCTCGTCGCGGCGATGTGGTCGTCGTTGAACGCCGCCGCCAGCGCCGAACCGCGGTGCCCGGAGGTGCCGAAGGCGACCCGCTGGGCGGGCTGCTCCGGGTCGGGGTGCTCCGTGTAGTACGCCGTGACCAGCCGCGCGACGTCGACGAGGTCCTCCGGTCGCGCGTGCTGTCCTGCCCGTGGGTGCGCCGCCACCGCTCGGCCTCCTCCTTCTCGACTCGGCCTCCTCCTCCTCCTTCTTGACCGGTGTCCGGTCAGTCGAAGGCCGGGTCCTCGGTGCGGGTCCGCTTGAGCTCGTAGAAGTGCGGGAAGCCGGCGAGCAGCCGGGCACCGTCCCAGACCGTGCCAGCCTGCTCGCCGCGGGGGATGCGTGAGAGCACCGGGCCGAAGAAGGCCACTCCCTCGACGTGGATCACCGGCGTGCCGACGTCCATGCCGACCGGGTCCATGCCCCGGTGGTGGCTCTCGCGGAGCGCGTCGTCGTACGACGGGTCGCCGGCGGCCTCGGCGAGCGACGCCGGCAGCCCGGCCTCCTCCAGCGCGCCGGTCAGCAGCGCCGGGTCGTCCAGCTCGACCTTCTCGTGGTGGATGCGGGTGCCGAGCGCGGTGTAGAGCGGCAGCAGGTCGTCGGTGTGCTGGGTCGCGGCGGTGCACACCCGCACCGGCCCCCAGCCCTTGGTCATCAGGTCGGCGTACCTCTCGGACAGGTCGCGGCCCTCGTTGAGCACGGCCAGGCTCATCACGTTCCAGGACAGCCGCACGGGGCGGACCTTCTCCACCTCGAGCATCCAGCGCGAGGTGATCCAGGCCCAGGGGCACAGCGGGTCGAACCAGAAGTCGACCCGGGTCGGAGCGGCGGAGTCGGCGAAGCCGGCCAGGGCGGCGCTGTCGGAGGCGGCGGTCGTCATGCGGCTCCCCTGCCCCGACGGCGCGTCCGGCACGCCCGGGCGCCAGCCCTGGTGCGTGCCAGGATGGGGCGTGACTTCCCCGAACAACCTCACGCGCGCCGAGGCGCGCGAGCGGGCCCGCCTGCTGCGCGTGGAGACCTACCACGTCGAGCTCGACCTGCGCGACCAGAGCACCGGCACGACGTTCGCCTCGACGTCGACGTTGCGCTTCACCTGCACCGAGCCCGGCGTGTCGTCCTTCCTCGACCTCACCGCGCCGGCGCTGCGCCGGGCCGTGCTCAACGGCCGGGAGCTCGACGTGAGCACCTTCGACGGCAACCGGCTGCCGCTGCCCGACCTGGCCGGCGACAACGAGCTGCGGGTCGAGGCCGACTGCGCGTACATGCGCACGGGCGAGGGTCTGCACCGCTTCGTCGACCCGGTCGACAGCGCCGTGTACCTCTACACCCAGTTCGAGACCTTCGACGCGCACCGGATGTACGGCTGCTTCGACCAGCCCGACCTCAAGGCCGCGTTCCGCTTCGTCGTGCACGCCCTCGACGACTGGACGTGCGTCAGCAACGCGGTCGCCACGCGCGAAGGCTGCACCTGGACCTTCGCCGAGACCCCGCGCATGTCGACGTACATCACGGCGCTCGTCGCCGGCCCGTACGCCGAGGTGCACGACTCCCACCACGGGATCCCGCTCGGGCTGTACTGCCGGCGCTCGCTGGCCGAGCACCTCGACGCC
>JALYMN010000351.1 GCA_030773675.1 Actinomycetota bacterium | reverse complement strand
GCGTCGCCGAGCAGGGCGGCGAACAGGCCCGCGCCGGCGTACAGGTCGACCGCGCGCTCTCCCGCCCGGGGGGCGAGCAGGTCCAGCACCACCCGGGCGAGCAGCTCGGCGGCGCCCCGGTGGCCCTGCCAGAACCCGCCGGCGGAAACCTCGAACCGGCGGCCCCGCGCGGTGTGCCGCAGGCCGTGCGGCACGCTGACCCGCCGGTCGCCCACGACCAGCCCGGCGTCCGGCACGTCGGGCCGCGCTGACGGCCGCCCGGTGACGTGCACCACCCGCTGCCGGCCGTCCGCCGTGGTCGCGGCCTCCACGCCGCGCGCCCCCGGCCACTCCCGGTCGAGCACCTCGGGCAGCCCGGGCGCGGCGATCCAGCACCGCTCGACGTGCTCGAGGTCGGCACTGCGGTGCCGGTGCAGCCCGAGCCGGCCGTCACGGTCGGCGGAGAAGGCGATCCGCAGCCGCCAGCCGAGCCCCTCGTCGTCGCCGGGCACCGGCTCGACCGTGCCGTCCCAGACACCGCCGTCGCGGAGGTGATCGAGGTCCAGCCCGGCCAGGCGGCGCAGCTGCTCGGCGACCAGCTCCGCCTTGAGCAGGCGCTGCCGCGGCAGCGCGACGTGCTGGAAGTCGCAGCCGCCGCAGCGCCCCGGCCGGGCGTACGGGCAGGGCGGCTCCACCCGGTCGGGCGAGGCGTCGAGGACCTCCACGGCGTCGGCGCGCAGGAACCGCCGGGTCTCGCCGGTGACCACCGCCCGCACCCGCTCGCCGGGCACGGCGTGCCGGACGAACACCACCCGGCCGTCGGGCGCGTGCGCGACGCAGGCGCCGCCGGCGGCGACCGCGCCGACCTCCAGCTCCAGCTCCAGCTCCAGCAGCTCGTCCACCCGCGCGTCAGCCCACCGGCCGGCGGACCGACCCGGGGGCGCTGGGCTCGTCGTCGTCCTTGCGGCGGTCGGAAGATCGCAGCTGGTAGGCCACGCTCGTCACCATCACGCCGGGCTGGAACAGCAGCCGCCCCTTGAGCCGCAGCGCGCTCTGGTTGTGCAGCAGCTGCTCCCACCAGCGCCCGACGACGTACTCGGGGATGAAGACGGTCACGACGTCGCGCGGGCTCTTGCGCCGCACGTCGCGCACGTAGTCGAGAACCGGCCGGGTGATCTCCCGGTACGGCGAGTCGAGCACGGTGAGCGGCACGGGCAGGTCGCGGCGGTCCCACTCCTCCTGCAGCGCCCGCGACTCCTCCGGGTCGACCTGCACGGTGAGCGCGGTGAGCGTGTGCGGGCGGGCCGCCCGGGCGTAGGCGAGTGCCCGCAGCGTCGGAGCGTGCACCTTGCTCACCAGCACGATGGCGTGGTTGCGGCTCGGCAGCGGGACGACGTCGTCGTCCGGGCGCAGCTCCTCCGCGACCCGCTCGTAGTGGTTGTGGATCGCGCGCATGACGGCGTACAGCACCGGCATGGCGATGAGCACCAGGTAGGCCCCGTGGGTGAACTTCGTGAGAGTGACGATGACGAGCACGAGCCCGGTCAGCCCGGCGCCGAGGCCGTTGATCGCCCGGCTGCGCAGCACCGTCCCGCGCCGCGCGGCGGTCACCGCGCCGCTCGCCAGCAGCCGGTTCCAGTGCCGCACCATCCCGGCCTGGCCGAAGGTGAACGAGGTGAACACGCCGATGATGTAGAGCTGGATGAGCCGGGTGACGCTGGCGTCGAAGGCCCAGATGAGCAGCCCGGCGGCGACGGCGAGCAGCACGATCCCATTGCTGTAGACCAGCCGGTCGCCGCGGGTGTGCAGCTGGCGGGGCAGGTAGCGGTCCTGCGCGAGGATCGAGCCGAGCAGCGGGAAGCCGTTGAACGCCGTGTTCGCGGCGAGGATGAGGATGCCGGCGGCCATGGCCTGGAGGTAGAAGAACGGCAGCGTGCCGTCGCCGAACACTGCGGCCGCCACCTGGGCGATGACGCTGCGCTGGACGTCGCCGTCCTGGAACTCGACGAACTGCTCGTCGGGGTGCTCCGAGTAGCGCACGTCGCTGATCATCGCGAGCGCGGTGATGCCGACGAACATCCCCATCGCGATCAGGCCCATGAGCGCCAGGGTGGTGGCGGCGTTCCTGCTCTTGGGCTTGCGGAACGCCGGCACCCCGTTGGCGATCGCCTCGACGCCGGTCAGCGCCGTGCAGCCGCTGGCGAACGCGCGCAGGGCGAGGAAGGCGAAGGCGAGCCCGGCCAGCTCGTCCTTGCCCTCCTCCGGCACCACCGTGTAGGCGGCGCTCTCGGCCACGGGCGGGTCGCCGCTGACGGCGCGGAACAGCCCGTAGGCGATGAGCACGCCCACCCCGAGCACGAACCCGTACGTCGGGACCGCGAACGCCTTGCCGGACTCCTTGACGCCGCGCAGGTTCATCGCGGTGAGGAAGCCGACGAACAGCACGGCGAGCAGCACCCGGTGCTCGGCGAGCCCCTCGAAGGCCGAGATGAGGTTGTCGACGCCCGCGCTGACCGACACCGCGACGGTGAGGACGTAGTCGACGAGCAGCGCGCTGGCGACCACCCCGCCGGCCCGCTTGCCGAGGTTCTCCGAAGCGACCTGGTAGTCGCCGCCGCCGCTGGGATAGGCGTGCACGAGCTGCCGGTACGACAACACCACCACCGTGAGCAGCACGACGACCCCGGCCGCCAGGTACGGCGTCAGCCACAGGTAGGCCAGGCCGCCCAGGGTCAGGACGACGAGCAGCTCCTGCGTCGCGTACGTGACGCTCGACAACGGATCGCTCGCGAAGATCGGCAGCGCCAGTCGCTTGGGCAGCTCCTGCTCGCTCTGCCGGTCGCTGCGCAGCGCCCGCCCGATGACGACCCGCTTCACGACGTCGTTCACGGCGGTCACGGTGCACGAGGCTACGGCTGATCCTCGGAGCGCGGAGTGGGACGAGGTGCGCGTGTAGCGTCCGCACGGCTCCGCCGTCGTGGCGGGGCACGGAGAGGAACGCGTGCACGTCGTCATCATGGGCTGCGGTCGCGTCGGGAGCGCGCTCGCGAGGAGCTTCGAACGGCTCGGCCACGAGGTCGCCGTCATCGACCGCGACCCGGTCGCCTTCCGACGCCTGCCGGAGGAGTTCGCCGGGCGCCGGGTCGGCGGCGTGGGCTTCGACCGCGACACCCTGCTCGAGGCGGGCATCGAGCAGGCGCACGCCTTCGCTGCTGTGAGCAACGGCGACAACTCCAACATCATCGCGGCCCGGGTGGCCCGGGAGACCTTCGGCGTGGAGAACGTCGTCGCCCGCATCTACGACGCCCGTCGGGCCGAGGTCTACGAGAAGCTCGGCATCCCCACCGTGGCGACGGTGCGCTGGACCGCGGACCAGGTGCTGCGCCGGCTGCTCCCCGAGGGCCTCATGAGCGAGTGGCGCGACCCGAGCGGGCGCATCGTGCTCGCCGAGGTCGCGGTGAGCCCCGACTGGGTCGGCCGCCGGCTGTCCGAGCTCGAGGCGGAGTCGGGCACCCGTGCGGCGTTCCTCACCCGCCTCGGCGTCGGCCGTCTGCCGGACCCCCAGACCGTCGTCCAGGAGGGGGACCTGGTCCACGTGATGCTCGAGTACGACCGCCGCGAGGAGGTCGTCGCGGTCTTCGCCGCAGGCCCGCGCGGGGGCTCGGACTGATGCGCGTCGCCATCGCGGGCGCCGGCAACGTCGGGCGCTCGATCGCGTCGGAGCTCGTCGGCAACGGCCACCAGGTGCTGCTTGTCGAGCGGGAGGGCCGGGCGATGAAGGTGCACACCGTGCCGGGCGCCGAGTGGCTGCAGGCCGACGCCTGCGAGCTGGACAGCCTCGTGCAGGCCCGGCTGCAGGAGTGCCAGGTCGTGGTGGCAGCGACCGGCGACGACAAGGTCAACCTGGTCGTCTCGCTGCTCGCCAAGACGGAGTTCGGCGTCGACCGGGTGGTCGCCCGGGTCAACCACCCCAAGAACGAGTGGCTGTTCAACGAGTCGTGGGGCGTCGACGTGTCGGTGTCGTCGCCGCGTCTGCTGGCTGCGGTGGTCGAGGAGGCCGTCACGGTGGGCGACCTGGTCCGGCTGCTCACCTTCCGGCAGGGCCAGGCCAACCTCGTCGAGCTGACCCTGGCCGACGACGCCCCCATCGTCGGCCGCACGATCGGGGCGATCGCCTGGCCGGCCGACAGCGCGCTCGTGGCGGTGCTGCGCGACGGGCAGGTCATCGTCCCGACGCCGGACGCCTCGCTCGAGGGCGGCGACGAGCTGCTGCTCGTCGCGACCACGGAGGTCGAGAGCGCCCTCGACGCCCTGCTCGGCGGCCACCTGTCCTGAACGCTCCTCCGGAGCACCGGCTCAGGGGGCGACCGGCTCCCGCGGCACGGGCGGCGCGCCGGCCCGGCGCACGAGCCCGACGGTGACGACGGCCGCGAGCACGATGAGCGGCCACTTCACGACGTTGATGACGATGAGCAGCGTGCCGTCGGCGTCGCCGGGCCGGGAGTAGACGGAGTAGGCGACGCCGGCGCGCACGAAGAAGGTGACCGCCCACAGCGCGGTGGCGATCCGGCAGGCGCGCAGCAGCGGCGGGTGCTGGCGCCACGCGGCGTACTTGGGGTCGAAGGCGGCGAGCGCGAGACCCACCGCGGGACGGCCGGCCAGCAGCGACACGACGAACAGCACGCCGGTGAAGCCGGTGGTGAGGATGCCCGGCAGGAAGAACCCCTCGCCGGAGCCGGTCGAGCGGGCGAACAGCACGGCGACCGCGAGCCCGAGGAAGCCGCTCAAGGCCTGCTGCAGCGACTCGCCGCGCAGCGCGCGCAGGGCGACGACCGCGACGCCGGTGCCGATCGCGGCGTACAGAGCGGCGTCGAGGTCGGTGACCAGCCGGACGAGCACGAACACCGTGGCGGGCAGCGCGCTGTCGACGAGGCCGCGGACCCCGCCGAAGGCGTCGACGAACGCCGAGGGAGTGACCTCCCGCTCGCGGTGTCCCGCGTCGTCGGCCGCCTCAGGCACTGGCCGGCTTGAGGTCGTACGCCGGGTTGTAGATGACCGCGCGGCCGTCGTTCGAGGTCATGCGGCCCCGTGCGACGAGGGAGCGGCCGGGGTCGACCCCGCGGATGCGGCGCCGGCCGAGCCAGACCAGCGTGACGTCGCCGGTGCCGTCGTAGAGCTCGGCCTCGAGCGTCGGGACGCCGGCCCGCGGGCGGAGCACGACCGCCTTGACGGTGCCGGCGACGCACACCGGCTGGCCCTTGGTGCACTGCGCGACGGCGGTCGCGCCGGCCGACGCCACCTCGTCCTGGAGCTGCTCGCTGTCGAGCTCCCGCACGTCGGCGGTCAGCCGCTTGTAGGCGCGGCGGAAGAGGCCGTCAGGCCTGTCGCTGCTCACGCGGACGAGGGTACGTCCGCGGTCGGCGCCGCTCAGCGCGTCTCGGTGATCTCTGGCCCGCGCTCGGGCATCTGCGGCGCGCGGGACTGCTCGGCCGCCTCCTGCTCCGCGGCCGCCTGCTCTGCCGCCGCCTGCTCGGCGACCTCGCGGGGCAGGCGTAGCGGCAGCGGGTCGCGCACGGCCATGGGGTCGGTGCCGCGCACCACGACGACCTGGCGCAGCGCGTCCTCCAGCGGCGCCGCGGCCTCCGGCTGCACCGCCGCGGCCCCGCTGAACAGGGCGCGCAGGAACCACCGCGGACCGTCCACGCCGACGAAGCGGGCCGGCGCCGGGGCGACGCCCTGCCCGGGCACCTCGGTGCGCACCACCGCCTGCAGCTCGGGCCCGAACGGCCCCTCCTGCTCGTTCACGCGGCCCCCGCTCTCCAGCAGCGAGGCCCGGATCTCGTCGCGGACCTCCTGCCAGATGCCCTCGCTGCGCGGCGCCGCGAACGCGTTGACCATCATCTGCGCCTCGCCCTGCTCCATCGTCGCGGCGATCACCTCGCCCTCGGGGCTCATGTCGATCCGCAGCTGGACACCCGGCGGGACCGGGATCTGCAGGCTGCCGAGGTCCACGCGGGCGGTGTCGGGGTCGGGGACGTCATCGACGTCCCATGGGCCGCGTGGCCGGGCCGGAGCGGCGTGGACGGCCTCGCTCGCGTCCGTGGCCTCAGCCTCGTCCGGCCCACGCGCCTCGTCCTGCGGCTCGGCGTCCGGCTGCTGCTCGCGCTTGCGCCGTCGGAACACGCGTCATCCTCTCCCTGCGTCACGGGCCGGTGGTGTCGTCTGCGGTCCCGCCGGCGGGACCGGTGCGGCCGCCGTCGTCGTCGTGCCAGAACAGCGACACCTCGGACTGCCGCGGTTTCCGCCCCGGTGCCGTGCCCGGCGTCGTCCAGCCCCCGGTGGACCCGTACCCGCCCGTCCCGCGGGCGCTGTCGGGCAGCGCGTCGGTCTCGCGCCAGAGCACCCGCTCGACCCGCTGGACGACGAGCTGCGCCACCCGGTCGAGCCGGCGCAGCCGCACGGACTCGACCGGGTCGTGGTTGACGACCACGACCTGCACCTCGCCGCGGTAGCCGGCGTCGACCGTCCCCGGCGCGTTGACGATGCCGACGCCGTGACGGGCCGCGAGGCCGGATCGCGGGTGCACGAAGGCGGCGTACCCGTCGGGCAGCGCCAGCGCGATGCCGGTCGGGAGCAGCGCGCGCTCCCCCGGGCCGAGCTCGACGTCCACCGTCGTCACGAGGTCGCACCCGGCGTCGCCGGGGTGCGCGTAGCCGGGCAGCGGCACCTCCGGGTCGAGCCGGCGCACGAGCACCTCCACCACGCCCGCTCCTCGCCGCTCACCGTCTGGACGCCGACGGCGCCCCCCGCCCTGCCCCGCTGCCGGGTACGGCGCCGCTCGACCGGGCACGGACCCTACCCGCGGGCAGGCCGGTCCTCCTGCGGTCGCGCGCGGCGTCCGGCCGCCGCGCGGCACCGGCACAGGGAGGAGCACGCGTGAGCAGCAGCGTCGTCGTCACGGGGGCGAACAGCGGCATCGGGCTGGCGACGTGCCTCGAGCTCGCGGGCGCCGGCTACGACGTGCTCGGGACGGTACGCACCCCCGACAAGGCCGCGGACGTCGCCCGCGCCGCGGCCGACCGCGGCGTGCAGATGCGCACCGTTCAGATGGAGGTCGACGACGCCGCGTCCTGCGCCGCGGCGATGGAGCGCGTGGCGGACCTCACCGACGGCGGCCCGTGGGCGCTGGTGAACAACGCGGGCTGGGCGCAGTCCGGCGCAGTGGAGGACGTCTCCGACGAGCAGGCCCGGGCCCAGCTCGAGACCAACACGGTGGCGCCCGTGCGGCTGGCCCGGCTGGTGCTGCCGGGCATGCGCGAGCGCGGCGGCGGCCGGATCGTCAACATCAGCTCGGTGGCCGGCCGGCTCACCCAGCCGCTCATGGGCTGGTACTGCGCGAGCAAGCACGCCCTGGAGGCCGTCACCGACGCGCTGCGCGTCGAGGTCGAGCCGGACGGCGTCCGCGTCGTGCTCGTCGAGCCGGGCATGTTCGGCACCGACATCTGGTCCGCGGCGCGGGAGGGCGGCTTCCCCGCCCCGACGACCTCCCGGTACGCCGCGGCGTACGCCCGCGCCGAGGCGCTGGGCAACCGCACCGACCGGCTCCCCGACCCGGTCTGGGTGGCGCGCACCGTGCGCGTGGCGCTGTCCAACCCGGTGCCGCTTGCCCGCTACGTCGTCGGCGCCGACGCCGCCACGGGCATCCTCGCCGACGCGGTGACCCCGACCATGGTCTCCGACTACGTCAAGGCGGTGACCTCCGGCCTGCGCCGGACCCCGGTGCGCATCCCGTTCCTCCCCCGCTGAGGGCCCGCGCCAGGCGGGCGGGTTGCCCCTCGCCCGGCCCGGGCAGGGCGAGCGCGACCACAGGGAGGACAGCATGTCGGAAGTCGTCTGGAAGGCCATGGGCACCGCCAGCGGGATCGTCGCCCAGAAGGCGGCCGTGTCGGTGATGGACAAGGCCTGGGCCAGGGCCCGGGGCGGGGAGCCGCCGCGCAACCCGGCCGCCTACGGCACCACGTTTGGCGAGGCCCTGGTGTGGGCCATGGCGAGCGGCGCGGCGATCGGCGTCGCCCGGATGCTCGCGACTCGCGTGGCGGCGTCGACGTACCGCATCACCACGGGCCACCTGCCACCCGGCCTGGAGGAGGTCGGCACGTAGCGCCCGGAGCGGCGGCGCGAGCGCGACGGTCCTCGTGGGTACGGTCCGGCCGTGACGTCGGTGCAGGTCGTGCACGGTGCGGGCCTCGACGGCGAGCTCGCCGTCCGGATGCGGCGCAGCCTGGCCGGCACCGCGCTGGGGCAGCGCCGGGCGACCGTCGTCCTGGACGCCGGGGAGTCCGGCGTCTGGACCGTCGAGCTCGCCGGAGGCCGCGGCCGGGCCCGGCGCGGCAGCGCCCCGCGCAGCGACCTCGTCGTGCGATGCACCGCGAGCGTGCTGTCGCAGATCGTCACAGGCGAGGTCAGCGGCGTGCACGCGTTCCTCGATGGGCGGGTCGGCGTCCGCGGCGACCTCGCGCTGGCGCTGCAGCTCGACGGCCTGTTCGACGGCGGCGACCGGCCGGACGAGCACCCGCGGTGGCGCGAGGTCGAGGCGATGGGCGTGCGGACGGCGTACCTCGAGGCCGGGCCGCCCGACGCCCCGCCGGTCGTGGTCCTGCACGGGCTCGGCGCGACGAACGCCTCGATGCTGCCGGTGCTCGCCGACCTCGCCCGCGACCACCGAGTGCTCTCGCCCGACACCCCGGGCTTCGGCGCCTCCGAGGCGCCGCCGTCGCCGTACACCTCGTCGTGGTTCGCCGCCTGGCTGGAGGCGTTCCAGGGCGTCACCGGCAGCCGGGGCGCGGTGCTGGTCGGCAACAGCCTGGGCGGGCGCATCGCGCTGGAGGCCGGGCTGCAGCACGCCCGCAGCGTCCGGGCGCTGGTGCTGCTCGCGCCGTCGCCGGCGTTCCGGCGCATCCGGCACTTCGTGCCGCTCGTGCGCCTGCTGCCCGCGCAGCTGGCCGGGCTGCCGATGCTGCCGCCCGCGCGCGGGCTGTTCGTCGAGGCGGTGCGCGCGATGATGAGCGTCCCCGACCGGCTGCCGGAGGCCTGGATCGACGCCGCGGCCGACGAGGCCGTGCGGGTGCTGCGCTCCCCCGCGCACCGGGTCGCGTTCCTGTCGGCCGCGCGGCAGATCTACCTCGAGGAGGCCTACGGCCGCCACGGCTTCTGGGCCCGCCTGCCCGGGCTCATGCCGCCCGCGCTGTTCGTGTGGGGCGACCGCGACCGGCTCGTGCCGGCGTCATTCGCCCGCCACGTCGCCGACTGCCTGCCCGAGGCCGGGTCGGTGGTGCTCGAGGACTGCGGGCACGTGCCGCAGTTCGAGCACCCGGAGGAGACCATGGCGCTGGTGCGGGGGTTCCTCGCCAGCCTGTGAGCGGTAGGTCTGCGCCGTGCAGACCTTCGTGCCGTACGCCGACCTGCGGGCGAGCTCCCAGGTGCTCGACAGCCCGCGGCTCGGCAAGCAGCGGGTCGAGACCTTCCAGATCCTGCGCGCCCTGACCTGGCCGAGCTACGCGTGGAAGAACCACCCGGCGGTGCGGATGTGGCGTGGCTTCGTCCCGGCGCTCGTGCTGTACGGCGTGGAGAACTGCCGCGAGTGGACCCGCCGCGGCAACGCCGACACCGTGCTCCCGCAGCTGCTCGAGTGGACCGGCGGCCAGCCCGACGACCCGCCGCTGCCGCCGTGGTGGGGGCTGGAGGCGCTGCACCTGTCGCACCGGGCCCGGCTCGTGCAGAAGGACCCGGACTTCTACCGGCCGCTGTTCGGCGACCTGCCCGACCTGCCCTACCTGTGGCCGCCGGACGTCTTCCCCCGCTGGCCGGTGCGCCGCGGCGAGCGCGACCTCGACGTCGACGAGGCGCTCACCGTCCTGGGGCACGACGGGCCGCGGCCGGGGCAGGCCGAGGCCGCGGACGCCGTGCGCGACGGCCGGGACTGCCTGCT
>JALYMN010000350.1 GCA_030773675.1 Actinomycetota bacterium | reverse complement strand
GCGCTGCCGGACAGCAGCGCCACGGCCGCGCCGAACCGGGCGGCGGGCGTGTCGGCGGCGACCACCGTCGCCGGGCGGAACGCCCGCAACGGGCAGCGCCCGGCGTCGGTCGTCGGCAACGGCCCGGACTGGGCCTCGACGAGCACGCTCAGCAGCAGCATGTCGTAGCCGGTGAGCACCCGCTCGGGCTGGCCGGCCTCGTCGCGCAGCGTCAGGCACAGGCCGCACAGGTGCGCCTGCCACCGCCGGTGCAGGTCCTCGCCCAGGTGGTTGCGGCACGGCCGCACGATGCCTCTCACCCCGCGCGGCTACCCCGCTGCCCAGGGGTCACGCCCCCAGGCGGACGCGACCCCACCCGCGACGCCCGGCCCGACCTGGACAGCCACGACGCCGCGGCGAGGGCGCTGTGGCTGCCTTCAAAGGTCGACGGGCCCCTCCGCGTGGTGCACGCCGAGCTGCTCGGCGGCCTGCTGCAGCACCTCCTGCACGGCGAGGGTGTCGGCCAGCGGCATGACCGCGCTCTCCGTGCGCCCGGCCTGCAGGCACGCGGTGACCTCGACCAGCTCGTGCGCGTAGCCGCCGCCGAGCTGCGGGCGGGTGATGGTCTCGCTCTCATCCTCACCCCGGTGCAGCACGATCGTCTGCGGGTGGTGGAACCGCGGCAGGACGTCGATCCAGCCCTCGGTGCCGTGCACCCGCGCCTGACCCGGCAGCGCGTTGCGCAGCGAGGTCATGAGCGTCGCGGAGCGCCCGTCGGCGTACCCGAGCACGAGGGAGGCCTCGGCGTCGACGCCGGTCGGGAACCGCGAGCCCACCGCGTGGACCGTGTCCGGGGTGCCGAGCAGCATCTGGGCGAAGGACACGACGTACACGCCGAGGTCGAGCAGCGCGCCGCCGCCGAGCTCCAGGGCGAACAGCCGGTCCTCGGGGTCGAACGCGCGCTGGATGCCGAGGTCGGCCTGCACCGAGCGGACCTCGCCGATCGCGCCGTCGGCGACGAGCTCGCGCAGGGCGACGACGGCCGGCTGGAAGCGCGTCCACATCGCCTCCATGACGAACGTCTGCCGGGACCGGGCGAGCTCGACCACCTCGCGCGCCCCGGCGGCCGTCGCGGTGAACGCCTTCTCCACCAGCAGCGCCTTGCCGGCCTGCAGCGCGGCGCGGGCGATCCCGGCGTGCTGGGCGTGCGGCGTCGCGACGTACAGGACGGCGACGTCCGGGTCGGCGAGGACGTCGCTGTAGGAGCCGTAGGCGCGCTCGATGCCGTGCCGGCCGGCGAAGTCCTCGGCGCGCTGTCGGGAGCGGGACGCGACGGCGACCGGGCGGGCGCCGTTCACGACGGCGAAGTCCTCGACCACCTTCTCCGCGATCCGGCCCGGCCCGACGACGCCCCATCGGATCTCGCTCACCGACCCGACGCTAGTGCTCGTCCCAGGTCAGCCGGCAGCGGGCGCGGCGAGGCGGGCCGCCAGCAGGCCCGCGCCCTCGCCGGTGAACGTGCCGGGCGCGACGGGCCGGCCGGTGACCAGCAGCAGGAGCTGTCCGGCCGGTCCGGCCACGTCGGCGCCCTCCCCGAGCGTGCAGTCCGTGTCGGTGGCGACGAGGCGCAGCCCCCGCAGGCGGGCGCGTGTGCGGAACGGCCAGTTCGTCGTCCAGACGCGGGACGCCGCCACGGCGGCCGACCGTGCCGGCACGGGGCGCCGTCGCCCGAGCGGTACGGCAATGTCCTGCCCGTGCACGAGGACGTCGATCAGCGGTTCGAGCGGCGTGACGCCCGGGGCCTTGCGCCGGGAGCCCACCATTGCCCGCAGGCTGCGGGCGAACTCGGGCGCCGGCAGCTCGGCCTGCCGGACCGCGCTGTCGTGGATCATGCGGTGGAAGCTGCCCCGCGCCCGGAGCATCTCCATGACCGCCGTGGTCGGCGGCATGTGCGCGAGCGTGAGGTGCGCGGCGACGTCGCGCACCCTCCAGCCCGCGCACAGCGACGGCGTGTCCCACTCGTCGGGCGACAGGTCGTCGAGCAGGTCGGCCAGGCCCGCCCGCTCGGCGTCGATGACGCGCCAGACCTCGTCCTCGTGCAGAACTCCTCCTCCGTCCGTCACGTGTGCCCGAGCTCGGCCAGCCGGCCGGCCAGGAACTGCCGCTCGACCTCGTTGTCGGTGAGCAGCAGCGCCTCCCCGTACGCCGTGCGCGCCTCGCCGAGCCGGCCGAGCCGGCGCAGCACGTCGGCACGGGCCGCCGCCAGGTACCCGTACGTCGCCAGCTGCGGCTCCGTCGCGAGTGCGTCGAGCGCGAGGAGGCTGGCCGCGGGCCCGTCGGCGAGCCCGACGGCGACGGCGCGGTTGAGCGCGACCACGGGTGACGGCCACAGCTGCACGAGCAGGTCGTAGAGCCCGACGACCTCGCGCCAGTCGGTGTCGGCCCAGGTCGGCGCCTCGTCGTGGACGGCGGCGATCGCCGCCATGAGTGCGTACCGTCCGGGCGGGCGCCGGCGCAGCGCCTCGCGGACCAGGGCGACGCCCTCCCGGACCAGCGCGCCGTCCCAGCGCGCCCGGTCCTGCGCCTCGAGCAGCACCAGCCGGCCCGCCTCGTCGACGCGGGCGTCGCGGCGGGCGTCGGTGAGCAGCAGCAGGGCGAGCAGTCCCGCGACGTCCGGGTCGTCGGGGAGCAGGGCGCGCAGCATCCGGGCGAGGTCCAGCGACCGCTCGACGAGGTCCCGCCGTACCAGCGCCGCGCCGGCGGGCGCCGTGTGGCCGGTGGTGAACACCAGGTGCACCACGTCGCACACCGCCCGCAGGCGCTCGGGCAGCTCCTCAAGCGGCGGCACGCGGTAGGGGATGCGCGCCGCCGCGATCTTCTTCTTCGCCCGGGTGATCCGCGCCGCCATCGTCGGCTCGGTCACCAGGAACGCCCGGGCGACCTCGGCCGTCGAAAGCCCGCACAGCAGCCGCAGCGTCAGGGCCACCTGGGCCTCTGGCGCCAGGCTCGGGTGGCAGCAGGTGAACAGCAGGCGCAGGCGGTTGTCCGGGACGTCGGGCGGCTCCGCCTCGTCCGGCCCGGGCTCCACCTGCTCGGGCAGCAGCAGCGGCAGCGCCCGACGCGCGGTCGCGTCGCGGCGCAGGAGGTCCAGCGTCCGGCGGCGCGCCGCAGTGGTGAGC
>JALYMN010000349.1 GCA_030773675.1 Actinomycetota bacterium | reverse complement strand
TCGATCAGCGCGTTGATGAGGTAGGCGTCCTGCAGGTCGCGCTGGCTCACGGGTGCAGCGAGCCAGGCGTAGTACGCCTGGGGTGAGTGGCCGAGCACCCCGCAGGTCAGCCGCACCGGGATCCCCTCGGCGGCCAGGTCACGGACCAGCGGGTAGCTCATTTTGGGAGCGTGCTCTGCGCGAAGTAGCCGCGGCGCGGCGCAGGACCTCGTTCTCCATCTCCAGCCTGCGCTTTTCGCGGCGCAGCTGGACCAGCTCGGACTGCTCGGCCGTGGTCTGCCCGTCCACCACGCCGTCGTCGATGTCGGCCTGGCGGACCCAGCGGCGCACCGACTCCACCGAGACGTCGAAGTCAGCGGCCACCTCGGCCTGGCTCAGGTCACCGCGGCGGGCAACCCGCACGACGTCCCGCTTGAACTCGGCAGGGAACTTCTTCGGCACAGCGACATCCTCTCCGTAGGCCCTCGGGCCACAGAAGCGGTGTCAACTCAAGCTGCAGCAGCCCCTCCTGACCTGGCACCTCGATGAGGTCTTCAAGGCGTCCTGACGTAGGCAGGACGCCTTGAGGCAACATCTGGGCAGGCAACGCGATGGCGTCGCCGCCTGATTTGCAGGGTGCCGTGGTTGGGTCAGCGACGCCGCCCTGGTGGCTCGCCGCACGACCTCACGCGCGCTCACCCAGCCGGACCAGCCCGGCCTCGTAGGCGGTCAGCACGGCGTGGACGCGGTCGCGCAGGCCCAGCTTGGCCAGCACCCGGGCGAGGTGCGTCTTCACCGTGGCATCGCTGACGAACAGCCGCGCGGCGATCTCGCGGTTGCCCAGGCCCAGCGCGACGAGGCGGAGCACCTCGGTCTCCCGGTCCGACAGCGCGCCGAGGTCCACGGCGACCGTGGACGGCGGGACCCGGCCGACGTGGCTGCGCACCAGCCGGTCGACCACGCTCGGAGCGAGCACCGTCTCCCCGCGGGCGGCGGCCCGGACCCTCGACGAGCTGCCGCCGCGGAGCGTCCTTGAGCAGGTAGCCGCTGGCGCCGAGCCGCAGGGCCGCGTCCACGTACCCGTCCGTGTCGAAGGTCGTGAGCACCACGACGCGCGGCGCCGGCCGGTGGTCCGCGAGCAGCCGCCGGGTCGCCTCGAGCCCGTCCAGGCGCGGCATCCGGACGTCGACGAGCGCGAGTCGGGTCGCAGCTCGTCGACAACCGCCAGCAGCTGCTCGCCGTCTGCGGCGGTGCCCACCACGGTCATGTCGTCCTGGTCGTCGAGGATCGCGCTGATGCCTGCTCGCACCAGGTCCTGGTCGTCCGCGACGACGAGCCGGATCACGCGGGAACGGCCGCGAGCGGGATCTCGGCCCGGACGGCGAAACCCTGCGCAGACGGCCCCGCGTGCAGCCTGCCCCCGTGCGCGGACACCCGCTCCCGCATGCCCACCAGCCCATGGCCGCCCCCCGCCGTCCGCGGTCGCGGCACCGGACGGCCGTCGTCGACCACCGACAGGATCAGCCGGCCGTCCTCCACGGCCAGGCGCACCGCGGCGCGGCACGGCGCGGCATGGCGGACCGCGTTGGTGACCGCCTCCTGGACCACGCGCACCACCGTCCCGGCCAGCTCCGGCGGCAGCTCCGCCGCCGCCGGGGCCACGTCGAGCGCCACCTCGACCCCCGACCCACGGGCCCGCCCGGCCACCTCCGCCAACCGGACCTGCAGGTCCATGCCCGGCGCGGCGCCGTCCGCGCGCAGCACCGCCACCACCCGCCGCATCTCGTCCAGCGTCGAGCGGCCCGTCCGGGCGATGGACTCCAACCACGCCTCCGACCGCTCCGGCGCCCGGCGGAGCAACTGCCCGGCAGCCTCCGCCTCCACGACCATGGCCGTGACGTGGTGCGCCAGCACGTCGTGCAGCTCGCGGGCGATCCGGAGCCGCTCGGCCGTCGCCGCCAGCTCCGCGCTCCGCGCCCGCTCCTGCTCCAGCTCCGCCGTCCGCGCCCGCAGCTGCTGCACCAGCTCTTGACGGGCCCGTACCAGGCGGCCGCCGATCCACGGGGCGGCCAGGAGCAGGACGATGAAGGTCGCGTCGCCCGGCTGCCCCAGGTCGGTGAGGACCAGGCCCAGCACGACGACCAGGCCGCTCGCGGCGATCCGCAGGCGGGTGAGGGCCGCCAACGAGTACACGGCGACCAGCAGGGCCGCGACGTGCGGCGCGTGGTCCGGCGCCTTCCAGAGCAGCGTCTGGACGGCGAACACCGCCGCTACTCCCACCGCGACGGGCAGCGGGGCCCGCCGGCGGGCGAGCAGCGGCGCGGTCATGGCGAACGACAGCGGTACGGCGGCCGCCAGCGGCGCCTCGAGCGACGTGCTCCGGGCCGCGGGCACCCACAGCTCGAGCTGCGCCCAGCAGGTCAGCACCAGCGCGAGGGCGAGATCACCGTGGCGCGGCCACGACCAGCCGACGTGAGGGCGACGGCCCCCGGACGTGCTGTCTGCCACCGCTCCCCCTCCCGCTCCGCCCGCAGCGTGGCAGACCCACCAGCCGTTGCCGGGCGGTCCGGCCACGACTCCGCCTCCAGACGACGCCGGTTCCGCCTCAGGACGACAGACGCGCACCGAGCGGGTCGGCGAGGGTTCCGGTCCCGAACCGACCGAGGAGGAACCGATGTCCCCGAACGACGCACGCTCGACGACCCGGCGCCCGACGCTCTCCCGCCCCGCGGCCGCACCGGACCAACCCCCGGCCGCCGCCAACACTCGCCCGACCGCCGGCGCCGTTGCCGTCCTCGCCGGCGTGCTCCTGCTGCTCGCCGTGCCGCTGGTGCAGCTCGTCGCGGGGGACTTCTTCCTCCTGGTGCCGCTGGGCGTGCTCCTTCTCGCCCTGGCGCTGCCGGGACTGCACGCGGCCCAGGGGCCCACGGCACCGTCCCGGGGGCGGGCGGGCGCGCGGCTGGCGTCCGTTGGGGGGCTCGTCCTCGTGCCCGCGTCCGTCGCCGGGGAGGCCGACGTGCCGGGCGCGCTCGTCGTCCTGGCGGTCGCCGGGTGCTGCCTGCTCGCCGGGTTCGTCCTGTTCGGGCTGGCCGCTCTGCGCGGCGGGCGCTACCCGCGCTGGGCCGCCGCCGTGCTCGCCGTGGTCTTCCCGCTCGCGGCGGTGGCCGAGTCCTTCGCCCACGTCGAGGTGCTCGACCAGCTCGGCATCGCCGGCATCGTCGTCACCGCGCTGGCCGCCGTCCGCCTGGGCGCGGCGGCGGGGAGGCCGTCCCGGTGACACCAGGGCCGCTGCGGCTTCGCGCTCTGTCCCCGGGGACGAGGGGTCGCACCAGGGCAGCGGGTGTCCGAGCCTCACGTCACCCTCGGGGGAGACGACGACCCCGGACGTCACCTCCCCGACCGCGCGTGCTGCACCCAGGAGCCGCGCGGGCCTGTCCTGACAGCTCGGCGCCAGGACCTCGTTGTCGGTGAGGACGCCGCGGGAGGTGTCCCGTCGGTGCAGCGGACGGCCGGGAGCGCGAGTCGGTCCATACATGGACACCGTCGTGGTCCCACACGGCCGGCCGTGGTCTGGAGGTTCCTCGGCCACCTCGAGCCGGTCCTGGCGCAGCTCGGCTGCTCCTACCGAGACCGCAGTGCGGGTCACCTCGACCTGGTGCAGTGGGCGACGAAGCCGGTTTGGTCCCAGCTCGATGACCGGGTACGGGAGGCAGCTGCTGGACGAGGACGCCTCGTTCCTGGTCGACCAGTTGCTCTGGGACCGGCCCGGTCCAAGCGGCCGCGCCGCGTCGCACCTCCGAGGAGAGCGCGTGTCCAAGCACCTCGTCATCCACCTGCTGCACGACGTTGGCCTGGCCGCCTGGACCGGCGGCTCGTCGATGGGCGCCGTAGGGCTGAACGGCGCTGCGGCCGCCCTGGAGGACCCACGCGAGCGCGCGCTTCCACGGCGGCTGGATCCGCTGGGCGCCAGTGAACTCGACCGCGGTGGCTGCTCACGTCGCCGGAGGTGTCGGGCTGACCGTGACGGAGTGGTCGCGGGTGCGCTCGCACAAGGGCGTCGGCACGAGCACCGCGATCAAGGCGGGGCTGACCGGGGCTGGGCTGGGCGTAGCGGCGTGGAGCGCCGTGCTCAACCGCAAGATGGCGCCGCCGGGTCGCTCCCTGTGCAGGGCGCGACTGAGCCGGCCGCCAGCACCCCCCGGACGTCGCGCGGACGCAGCGTCAGCTGCAGGTCGTGCAGTTGGCTGAACCCCCTGATCGGGCTGGCTCTGCTGGGTGCCACGGCGGTGCATGAGGAGCAGCAGCGCGCCGCGCAGCAGGCCAAGGGTCGGCTCCAAGGCTCGCTGGGGAGCCTCGCGTCGCCCGCGGGGCTGGCATCGCAGCAGCGCTGGCACTCGTCCTGCTCGCGGCCCGCAAGCGCGGCGCGCAGCCCGACCACGAGAGCGCTGAGGTTGTCGAGGTCACCGAGGTCGGGGTCGTGGACCTACTGCCGTTCCGAGCGTGGACCCGCCGCGGCGTCTGAGCGCGGAGGACCGGCAGTCTGAGGTGTTCAGCGTGGGCAGCGCCGTGTTCCGCGAGCCGGTCCGACGGGAGCGCAGCCCCCGGTGGTGTCCGCAGTTCGGGCTAGGTGAGCGGCGTGACCCAGGCCAGGTAGACGGTGCGGCCACTCCTGGCGCGGTGGGCTTCGATGAAGAAGTCGCAGTCGAACTCGGTGGCGTCGGCGTGCAGCACCGGCAGGGTTAGGTGGACGCCAAGCGCGTGCGCCTCGCCGGTGGTCAGGTGCCGGGTGAAGCCGGCGACGTGGGCTTGGCGGAACCGGGGCGGAACGATGGCGACGACGCGCCGTCCGATCAGGTCCTCGGGCGGCCAGCCGAAGAGGTCGGCCAGCGGTCGGCTGATGGCCACGATCCGGTTGCCCTCGTCGGCGGCGACCACCCCCCGGACGGACTCCTGGACCCGGGTCGGGTCCCAGTCCAGCCGGTGTTCGGTCTGGTCGAGGTGCTGCACGAAGTACACCGCGGCGGTGCCGGGCCAGCGGCTGGGCTGCCCGCCGGCCAGCTGCGAGATCGCCTGCTCGCACACCCAGTCGCGCACGGCCACGATCTCCGGCAGGCCAGGGCGGGCGAGCAGCCGTTGCCCGCTGGCGAGTCGCTCGGCCTCGTCCAGGACGTCCTGTAGAACGGCGAAGGCGGCGGCCGTGTCTTCGCCGGGGACCTCGACCGTCAGGTCGATCTCGGCGGGCAGCTGGTCCAGCGGAGCCGGATGGTTGGGCGGCAGCGGAAGGCGCGCTCGCGCCTGCAGCTGCGCGTCGGCCAGCGCCCGATCCATCGCTTGCCGGATGCAGAACCGGGCCTGGTCGGCGGCGGCCAGGTCCTCCACCGACTGCTGCTGGTTGGCGCGGAACAGCGCGAGTTCGCGTAACAGCGCGTCGTGGTGCTGCGTCGCCGCCAGCCACAGCGTGGGCTGCAGCCCGGCCAGCGTGATGTGCCGCTGCGCTCGCTGGGTCGAGTCCTCGAGGGCGGGCTGGTCGTCCCACCCGACGAGCAGGTCCGGCGGTTTCGGGTCGGCCGGGTCGTCGGCCAGGCTGAACCACACGACCTTGCCGCTGGCACCCAGGGCTCTGACTCCGTGGGCGGTCGTGACGGCGGCGATCAGCGCCATGCCCCGCCCCGTGGTCGCCTGCTCGCCGTAGTGGCGCTGCGACGGCAGCGTGGGGTTGTTGTCGCGCACGTCCACCCGCAGCTCGTGCGCGTCACAGTGGGCCGTGATCGTCACGGTGGTGTGCGCGTGCAGCACTGCGTTGGTCACGATCTCGCTGACCGCCAGTTCGGCGGCGTCGCGCCACTGCTCCCGCCCAGCCTGAACGAGGACCTCACGGACCAGACGGCGCGCGGCGGAGGCGCTCGCCGGCGTCGGCTCGAGCTCCAGCGTGCATCCTGCGCGGCCTGCGGCCACGGCACCTCCGGGCTCGTGATGCGCGGTCAGCAACTCACCAGCGCGTTGCTGACGTGCCAGCATCTTGCACCCCCAGCCGCAAGCCGCCGGCAAGGGGAGGTGGCGGGGGCCCCGCCGCGGTCCACCTGCTTCGGCCCCACGGATCGTCGCCGAGCGAGGGCGTCGCGGCGTTGGTTCCAGCGCTGGGCCCGGGTGCAGGCCGTCGGCCACCTAGCCTGACCCGCGCTCGGCAAGTCACGTGCGAGCACGGTGCTGGCGGGAGGGGGTGGGGGTGCAGGGCGACGTCGTGCCTTCGGTGGTGGCGTGGCTGATGGCCCAGTCCCATCTGATGGCGCCGGAGGAGCTGCCGGCCGCCGCGGACGAGGCGGCGCGCAGGTTGGGCGCCCTGGGGTGCCGCCTGTACGTGGTGACGCGGGATCAGCGGGCGCTGCGGCCGCTGCTGGCCCGTGAGCTGGACGACGAGCTGCTCAGTCTGGACGGCACGCTGCCGGGCCGGGCGTTCCGGTTGAGCGAGGTGGTGGTCAGCACCACCGACGGTGCCGGCTGTGGGTGCCGCTGCTGGCCGGGACCGACCGGGTCGGGGTGTGCCAGTTGGAGGTCGCGCAGGAGGCTGACTTCGACCGGCTGCGGCTGCCGGCGTTGGCGTTCGCCGCCGTTCTGGCCGAGCTTCTGGTCAGCAAGAGCCAGTACACCGACTCCTTCGAGAGGACTCGCCGGGCGGTGCCGATGGGGGTGCCCGCGGAGCTGATGTGGCGCCAGCTTCCACCGACCACCTTCGCCACCGCCCGGTTCGTGATCACCGCTCAGCTGGAGCCGTGGCACAAGGTCGGCGGCGACGCCTTCGACTACAGCCTGGACGGCGACACGCTGCACCTGGCGGTGTTCGACGGGATGGGGCACGGCCTGGGCGCGGCGGTGCTCGCCAGCGTCGCGCTGGCGGCCTACCGCAACGCCCGTCGCGGCGG
>JALYMN010000348.1 GCA_030773675.1 Actinomycetota bacterium | reverse complement strand
ACCACCACGGCGATCAGGCCGGCTGGCTCCGGCGGGTGGATGGCCTACTTCGGAGCGGCCTGCGCGAGCTGCCCGCTGGCCGCGCAGTGCACCAGCTCTCGTGCCGGCCGGACCATCAGCATCGGTCCGCACGAGCAGCAGCTGAGCCGGGCCCGCACTGCCCAGCAGGACCCGGACTGGCAGGCGGACTACCGGGCGACCCGACCGAAGGTGGAACGCAAGATCGGGCATCTGATGCGACGCCGGCACGGCGGCCGGCGAGCCCGGGTCCGCGGCCACAGCAAGATCGCCGCTGACTTCTCGTTGCTCGCCGCCGCCGTGAACCTCGCCCGCCTCGGCGTGCTCAACACCTTCAGCAACCGCTCTGCCGGTTGGGCCGTGGCCACCACCTGAGACCGCGGGCAGTACCAGTGAGCCGTCGAGCCGTCGACCGCCTCCCCGACGGCCATGCAGGACACTCACGCCCCGACGGACCGACCCAACGACAGCTCACCACCCCCGCGTGATCACCCCCAAGCAACCGCCCGCCGACGGGACGCGATGCCTGCGACCCGCACCAAGCCCGTTCGACACCAGCCTTCTAGACACTTCTGGCGGTCGTCGGGCTGTGACGGCCCACAGACGGCCCAGGACCGGATCGCTGGCTAGGCGTGAATCCGTCGTTCGTGGGGTCCCCGTCAGGGTCGACGGAGGTGTCGAACCGTCGGCGCTGAACAACCGCTGAACTCACGATCTTGCCGGCTGAACGGATGCTCGAGGCGGTCTGAGCGCATCACAGGAAGTCAACAACGTCCCGGTCAGGACAGCTAGCTAGCGTTCGTGACGTGCAGCAGCTGGAGCAGCTCGAGGTCTAGGCCATGTTTCTTGACTGCTTGAGCCAGTCGACGATGGCGGCCAGGACGCCGCCGCCGCGGTAGTTGACGGCGTGCTTGTCGAAGCGGCTGGCCAGCCCCCGCCAGTGCTTTATGCGGTTGAAGAACCGTTCGACGACGTTGCGGTTCTTGTACTGCTCGCTGTCGTAGCTGACCGGTCGGCCGCCTGCGCTACCCTTGCGCTGGCGGTTGGCGATCTGGTCGGCCCGTTCGGGGATGACCGCGGTGATGCCGCGGGCTCGCAGCAGCTCACGGTTGGCTCGTGAGCTGTAGGCCTTGTCGCCGCTGAGCGAGTCCGGGGTCGTCCGGGGCCGTCCCGGGCCGCGTCGAGCGACGCGCACTTCACCGAGCAGCAGCGGCAGCACCGGGCAATCCCCGGCCTGGCCCGACCGACGATCAGCGCAGCAGCCGACCCAGGCCGTCGACCAGCGCGTGGCTCTTCGTGCTCAGCCCGCCGCGGGAGCGCCCGATGCCGTGATCGTCCGGTTCGTCCCGGCCGACCGTCGGATTCTTGATGCTGAGGTGTGAATCCCCGGACCGTCAGGCCAAGCCGGCGTCAGGTCAGGTGGTCGGAGCGAGGGTGACGGCCTGGCCGAGTTGCTCGAGCTGGTAGACGAGCTTGCGGACTACTGTCAAGCCGTGGCTGTTGAGGGCATCGCGTTGTAGATCTCGCGGGCCACGTAGCGCTTGAGGCAGCGGATCGCTTCGGTCTTGCTCTTGCCTTCCTTGCTGCGCTTGTCGAGGTAGTCGCGGGTTCTCTGGTCGCAGCTGAGCCTGACGATGACGATGCGCCACAAAGCCGCGTTCGCCTGCCGGTCGCCGGCCCGGTTGAGCCGGTGTCGGTTCGTCTTGCCGCTGCTGGCCGGGATCGGGTTGCTGCCGCACAGCGCGGCGAACGCCGCCTCGGTGTGCATCCGCTGCGGGTTGTCGCCGGCGGTCATCAGCAGCGTCGAGGCGACCTCCGGGCCGACGCCCTTGATCGCGACGAGTTGAGGGGCGACGGCCGCGGTGATGCGGTGCAGGCGCTTGCCGACCAGCGTCAGCTGCTCGCTCAGGTTCGCGATCCGTTGAGCGAGCTCGCGGAGCGCGAGGCGGGTCATGGCCGGCAGGCTGTCGTCGTCGGGGCTGATCCGGAAGGCGGCGCAGGTCGCCAGCAGGTCGGCGCGGCTCAGAGGTCGCAGCCGGGCACGCAGGTCCTCGGGTGCGGTGACGAGCAGCTGGTGGATCTGGTTGAGCGCCTGGGTGCGGGCCTTGTTGGCGCTGCGTTGCACGGCCTTGAGCGTCCGGAGCGCCTCCACCGGGCCCTCGTGGCTCTTCGGGGTGCCGGTTGCCTCACCGGACTGCACCGCCCGGGCGGCGGCGATCGCGTCGACGACATCGGTCCTGCCGAAGCGGCGCCGAACCTGCCGGTTCGGGCGGGCCACCTCGAGCACCTGTACGCCATCGCCGGTCAGGTGACGGGCCAGTGCGGCGCCGTAGCTGCCGGTGCCCTCCACCCCGACCTTGTCGAGCTGGCCGTACCCGCGCAGCCAAGCCAGCAGCTGCCGGTAGCCGCCGATCGTGGTCGGAAACGACTCGGTGCCCAGCACCCGGCCGAGTTGGTCCAGGGCCGCGGCGACGTGCAGGTCTTGGTGGGTGTCGACTCCGCCGGTGACGACGACCTCGGGAGATGTCATGGTGGTCATGTCCGTCCTTCTGCATCGGCAAGGGCAGGGCGGGCACGGCGCGACCGGAGGTCGGACAGGACAGGGACGGGCCTGTTGCAGCAGGCTCCTACTAGGTCACTTCCACCAGACGGCCGTGCCAGGCGCCTCCCGCCCGGTCGACGGATCGCTTACAGGGCAACCCGTAGGCGCCAGCCGTTCATTCGAGTCAGACCGGGCGGGAGAACGCCGCCCATCCAACATCCCTGCCGTTCCGGGCGCGTGAACCAAACAGCTGCCTGCTGCGTCACATGTGCATGCGCGCCTTGTGGTCGGCCCCTCTACTGCTCGTCCTTGCCGCTTGGGGCGGGCAGGCCGGCCAGGCAGATGCGCTGGAAAGCGGTGCGGCACCACCTTCGATCCACGCCGCGTCGACCGGGTCTGCGGTGAAGGACGAGGAACCCGCAAAGGCTGCCCAAACCACGATGACCATCGGTGAGGAACGCTCGTTCCCGGCAGACCTCGTTGACGGACGCGCTCCTCGTATCACCGTCTGCGGCACGTACGGACTGACCGAGCCAGACACCGGAGCCGTGCTCGTTCCGGTGGACGGCTCACCTACGCAGGACCGCTTCCGAGCCGTCGCTGCCGGGAAGGTCGACTTGTGCAGTCTGCCGGCGCAGGCCGTCGAGGCTTGTCAGAAGGCGTCCTCTCCAGACCACATGGGGGACCTGGCGTACTTGACGACCGTAACCGTGCAAGCGGGGACAGCGAAGTCATAGGTCGGCCGACCGAGCAGAAGCTCCGTTCTGGCTGCTAGCCGACGCCCTCGCGGCCGCAGGACGGTCGCTACGGTGAAGCATGGCGCTTCTGACGAACGACCCCGGAATGCTGCGGCGCGGCGCGCTACTGATCCTGATGGCGGTCCCGTTCTTCTTCTACGCCGCCTACGTCCGCCGGAACGATCCCGTCTTGGCCGCGCTGAGCGCCGTCGTCGCGCTGTCGATCCTGGGGTTCTGCCTGTGGGTCCTGCGGCGAGCCAGCCGGCTCAAGCCGTGACCGAACCGCCGCGCCAGGACGGCGCGATGCTGGTCTTGACGATCGGCTGGTTCGTCCTCGGCGCGTTCCTGGCCTTCCAAGGGAACTGGGTTGGTGTCCTGGCGTGTCTGGCCGGGGGCGGGATCATGGGCGCAACGCTGGTCTACACGCGCAGGCGCCGCGGGTCGAATGACGCAGGCTCTCCTTAGCCGGGGATGTGTCGCTGGTCGCCGTTACCGCGCGTCGGTGGAGCGCGTACGGGGTTGCTGGGCAGGCGTGTCCTACGCCTGGAGCGTCCCGTTCGCCCCGGTGCGCTTCCGGGTGGCGGACCAGGATCCCATTCACACGCCGTGGTGGATGGTGGAGCGCGGCCTGCTCAAGAAGCCGGCGGTCTCGTGCGGCCCTCACAACTGATACCCGCACGACACCCTCACCGAGAGGTGCTGGCAATGCCAAGCGGGCCGCCCCAAGGCCGGCGAAGCCGGATAGGCGACGGGGCGACCGAGCAGAAGCGCCGTTATGAGCCGCGGCGGAGCCGGTCTTATGTCCGGTCCAGACGAGGACTCGCGGCCGGCGTTAGCCTCCTCGCGTGGCCAGGCCGGGCGTCGATGAGTCGGCCGCACGCAGGTACCGCGGCTACCTGCGTGTGCTGGAAGCCCGGCGGCTGAACGCTCCGGGTGGACGCCTACGAGAACTCGCCGCGGACCCCCTCCGCGTAGTCCGGCTGACCTGTGGCTCGCAACCGGTGTACGCCCCCAGACGCCCTCGCTCGACTACTCGCTGACGCCGACCGTTGGGTTGTCTGGAACGCGCTGCTGAACTCTGCAACACCCGGCGAAGCACTGGAACGGTTTGTCTCGCGCCGGGTTCAGTGGAGGCTCTGAACTGACGCGCCGACTGCTGACGGCGCGCTGTGCTGACGGTAGTGCTCGGTCTCGAACTGGGCGGGCGGGATGGTGCCGATCTCACCGTGCAGGCGTCGGTGGTTGAACCAGTCGATGTACTCCGCGACGGCGATCTCGAGATCGTCGATGCTCTTCCAGGGGACGCGGTTGCGGACGAGCTCGGCCTTGAACAGCGAGTTGAACGCTTCGGCCAGCGCGTTGTCATAGCTGTCGCCGGTGGAGCCGACTGAGGCGACGGCGCCTGCCTCGGCCAGACGCTGGGTGTAGCGCAGCGCGAGTTATTGACCAGGGTCAACCGGTGGTCGCAACACCGGGCTTATTGAGCGAGAGTAGAAGCTCGTCAAGGGCTTCGGCGGGGGTCCGCCATGCCAGGGTCTTGCGCGGCCGGGTGTTCAGCGCGTGCGCGACGGCGGACAGGTCGTCTGCGGCCCACCGGCTCAGATCCGTGCCCTTGGGGAAGTACTGGCGGAGCAGCCCGTTGGTGTTCCCGTTCGTGCCGCGCTGCCAAGGGCTGTGCGGGTCGCAGAAGTACACGTCGAGGTCGGCGCTGACCTTGATCTCGGCGTGACGGGCGAGTTCCTTTCCGCGGTCCCAGGTCAGCGAGCGACGCAGCTCACCCGGCAGCGTTGCCATGGTTGTGACGATCGCGTCGCGGACTGCTGCCGCGCCATAGCCGGCGAGCGCCGGGCCGTTGTGGCCGCGCGGCACGGTGCCATAGCCCTCTTCGCGCGGCAGATGCAACAGCAACGTGAAGCGGGTCGTGCGCTCGACCAGGGTCCCGATCGCGGACCGGTTCAACCCGATGATGAGGTCGCCTTCCCAGTGTCCTGGCACGACGCGGTCGTCGACCTCCGCCGGTCGCTCGCTGATCATGACTTCCGGCTTGATGAAGCCGTCTGGTCGGGGCGAGGTGCGGGCACGTGGAACGCGCAAGGCTCGGCCAGTCCGCAAGCACGAGACCAACTCCCGCTTGAGCGCGCCGCGGCTCTGCACGTAAAGCGCTTGGTAGATGGCTTCGTGCGAGATGCGGATGGACTCATCGTGGGGGAAGTCCAGCGGGAGCCGCCGTGAGATCTGCTCGGGGCTCCAGGCCTTGGACCACCGCCGATCCTGGCGTCGGGGCTTGTTCCGGCCCTTCCACGGCGCAGTGGCCGGCCCTGTTGCCGTGGTGCCGTCAGGACGGCAGATCTGCCCGGCCAGCCGCCCCTGCACGTAATCGTGCAACGGCCTGTTCTGCACGAGCTTGGCCGCCTTGGGCCGGCGGGCGAGCAGCTCGGCTTTCCACTGCGCCACCCCCGCGCGGTAGTCGAGCCTGCCACCTCGCGTTGCGGCGTTGCGGCGCAGCTCGCGCGAGATTGTCGATGGCGCGCGATGGAGCTCTCGCGCGATCTCCCGCACGCCCTTGTCTTGAGCCCGTAGGAGCGCGATGTGCTCCCGCTCCTCGAACGACAGGTACCGGCCCTGGACGGGCTGGATCATGAATGTCGGCATGCCGCCACGCTCGCGGAACCAGCGGCTGCCGACGGCGCTCGACGCGCCGACAGCCACGCCCGCGTCCTCGCTCGTCGTCCCCCGCAGTGGGACGTCAGCCAGGGTGGATGGTCACGCGAACGGGGCGGCCGGCGATGCGCTCGCCGGGCAGGCCGCCAATCCGGCGCGATCTCGACGGCGAAGGCGTCCTTGGGCCGACCGGCCAGCCGTTCGGCGACGTGCTGCCACAGCCGAGTCGGGTCGGCGCGCAGCCCGGCGCCCGCCTTCGTGACGAGCATCTGCCCACGGGCGACGCGCAGCAGGCCGAGCCGCTGGGCGGAGGCGCGCAGCCGGCGCACCGGCTCGGTCAGGTCCTCGCGGTTGCGCTTGCCGATCCACCGGTCCTCCGGCCACAGTGCGTCCATCGCCTCGGTCACGACGGCCGGCGGCAGCCATCCCGCGGCGGTGAGCGGCAGTCCGTCGCCGACCCGGTCCAGCAGCCAGACGTACCGGCGAAGTGTGTCCTCGGCGGTGGTCTCGTCGACGGTCACGGTGCCGTCGAGGTCAGCGGCTTCGCCCAGGCCGCGGACGACGTGCTCGGCCGGCAGCAGCGCCACGTGCCGCAACAGCTGGCTGATCTCCGGTGGCAGGTCCCGCTCCACCTCCCACAGCGCCAAGCCCGCCTGCGCCTCGGCGAGGTCGAACGGCGGTGCCGCGTCGGCGTCCCAGTCCCAGATGCCGCCGCTGTCCTCCGGAGGCGCCGCGCCGCGGCCGTCAGTGCACAGCACCGCGTCGACCGGTTCGCCGACCTGCTCGAGGACGAGGCGGTGCTTCCACTCGTCGCCGTAGTCGTAGGTGTAGAGCAGCGAGTCGCCCGGCTCGGCCAGCACCTCGTCGAGCCGCACGTCGCAGGCGGGGACGCCGTCGTTCTCCCCCTCCTCGACGTCGTACGGGCAAAGGAAGTGCTCCGCCGCGTCGTCCCAGGCCGTGTCGCCGAGCGAGAAGCGGTGCAGGTGGCTGTCGGTCCAGCCGAACACTGCCTGCAGCACGCCGTGGAGCTCGTCCAGTCGCAGCGTCGACGGCAGCTCCAGTCGTCGCCACACCGGCGGCTTCGCGCCGACCAAATCGACGCGGACGGTCGCCGAGAAGGGCCGGCTCAAGCGCCGGCGGCGCCGCTGGGTCGGCTCCGGCTCAGCTCGTCGTCGTGCGCGGGCGCCGGCGAGATCCAGCAACTGCCCGGTCGCGGTGCGCAGCTCGTCGAGGTTCATCGCGGCGATCGCGGCCGCGACCTCCGGGGGCAGGTCGGGGGAGGGCGGCGGCCGACGGGACATGCTGCACCGTAGACCGGGCGGGCCAACGATCCGGCAGGCGGCGAGGTCGGGCGAGAGGAAGTGGTGCGCTCCTTCAGGCGCGGCCGACAGCCTTGCGTCGGAAGGTGAACGCGCCGGCCGAGGGCGCCGACGCGTCGGGAGGGAGGCCGCGCCGCCCACAGAAGCGAGAGCGAACGATCGCGTCGACGTCGGTCGGCCCCACCGTGACGGCATGCCTGAGCGACGTCCTCATCCGCGTGAACTCGACCGGGAGAATCACGCGGACCTCAACCGGCGGGACGCTGCTGCGGCGGCTCTCGTAGTCGAGGTTCGGCGCGATGCTCTGCTCCAGTGCGGTGATGCGGCGGCGGAGGCAGTCCGCGCGCTTATTCACATGGCCGGTCCGGGCACGGGTGCACTGGCTGGACCGGCCGAGGTCTACGCCGTGCTCGGTGTGCTTGCGCGGCTGGGCGACCGGCTCCCGCAGGTCCTGGACCAGCTCCTGGACGTGGTTGCCGCCGAGTACGTCGCCGGCACGTTGCAGGTCGTCAACGGCGCGCACGGCGATGCCCCCGCATCCGTCGTCACTGACGTGGCTCGCCAGCTGTGCTGGGCCGCGACGAGCCCCACGCCTTGAGCACCGCGCTCGAGCGGGGCGAGGTCACCCTCGCGTGGGCGGCGACGACTCGTCGCGTCAGAGCAGCCCGAGTTCGCCGAGGGCGGCCCGGTACGTCTCGTCGGCGGGGAGCCTTGCCCGCACGCGCCTGCCACCCTTGCCCATACCGGCGCTCGGGTCTTGCCCGCTCGCCGGAAGTCTTGCCCGCGGCTGACAGCGCTCTTGCCCACGCTGACGCTCTGGCCTTGCCGGTTCACCAAGTCTTGCCCGCGGCTACGAGCACCCTTGCCCACGGCCGCCGGGACTCTTGCCCACGGCCGCCGGAACTGTTGCCCACGGCCGCCGGGACTCTTGCCCACGCGCGGTCGGTCTTGCTCGCCTCGGCAGCCGTCTTGCCCGCGGCTGACAGCCCTCTTGCGCGCCGGGCACCGATGAAGCTGGTCATTCCACAGTCGCGCGGGATCGAGCGCCGCCGTTGGCCTTCGGGTGGTACCTGGTCGAGTGCCAGTCGCCGCCGGGCCGCCTTGCAGACCGCGTCGTGCGGCCGCCGGCCTACCCCACTGGAGCCAGGCCTTGCTCCGAGCGGTGTTGGAGGAGCACGAGCCTCACCGGGCGTTCAGGCAGCTCACCGCCCACGAGGTCTACCGGGAGAGCGGCACTGCACGGCCGGCGGCGCGCCACGAGCCAGCGGGTGCGGCAAGCCCGGCGGCAACGGGCCTTCGCACCCCATGTCGTGATCCCATCCCGTCGAACACGACTCTTGCCCAGGTCACGGAGCAAGTTGTGCAATCGCTAACCGAACAGGCCGGCACGGTTGCCGATCGCGGCGCGACCGGCGGGTCGCGGAGGTGGAGTGCTCGCCCGGGCGCGGGCTCACGGGCAGGGGTCGCTCAGGGCTGCTGGTGCTTGTTGGTGGGACCGGCGTTAGGGCGCGCGCCCGATTACCGATCGGTGGCCAGCGCGCGGTGGAGCTCGTCGATGAACTGCGAGAGGGGCTGGCCGTGGCGCTGTGCGCATTCGCGGGTGCCCGCGCCCGCCGCGTCCTCGTAGACGGCGAGCCGGGGAACGATCGGCAGCGAAGGACCCGTCACCGGGTCCACGCTCTCGACGTACCACGCTCCCGCCTCGCCTCCAGCGAATGCGGTCGTCAGCATGCACCCAGGGGTAAACAGCCCCGCTGTTGCATCACCGGGCCTGGATCGAGCGAGATCACCTCGATGCTCCGGGCCTGCAGCTTTGGCAGAACCCGCCCGCAAGCCAACGACGATCGGGACGCTTCGCAGAGGTGCACCTACGGCTTCTCGGACTCCCAGCCTCGGCTAGCGAGCAGGGCCAGCGCCGCCTCGGCGAGGTTCAACAGCAGGTCGTCCACGATGGCCTGTCGCCCGTCGAGGAGCGGCCACCCCTGCGCCGTGCCCGACGGTCAAGGGCGCAGACACCCACCCGTCCCCGTCCCCCTTGTCAGCAGGCGGTTCTTTTTGAGACTTCAGCGCAGGGTCGCGCCGACGATGGAGATGGAGGCCGACCCTGTGCCGCTGTACCGCGGGCGTTAACCGCCAGGCTGATCCTGGCCGACAGCACCCGCCAAGGAAGCGAATCGCGACTACGGCGAGGGCGGGACCCGGCTGAGCAGCGCGCGGGCTAGTGCGGACAGGTCGTCGGGCGCGGTCAGCAGGGCAACCTCGTAGCGCCCGTCGTCGGTGCGGCGGCCAACGAGGCCGCAGGAGAACGATGGTGAGACGTAGGCGGCGGCGACCTGGTCGTGCACCGCTGCGGGCCGGGCCGTGGGGGAGATGCGCAAGCCGGACTTGCGCGGGCCTGGCGGCTCGACGGCCTCCAGGGCGACCACTGCGCAAACGTCGTGGAGCCGGTCGAGCAGACTCAGGAAGCTCTCGCTCAGCGGGATGCCGACGCCCACGAACAGCAGGAGCACGCCGGCTGTCGGCTGACTTGCCGCCTGCTGCCCTACCCCCTGGAGCCGCTCAAGGAGCCACGCAGACTCTACGAGCAACGTGACGTCCGGCTTGGCGTGCTGCCGGAACAGGTCGTCGACCCGCGGATCCCACGATGCGTGGTGTTGGCGTGGGCGAGCGCGCCCCGTCGCTGCGCGCGCCGCGCGGCCTTCGGCGCCGTATGTCGGCAGCTCCGAGGGCCGGCCGAGCAGAAAGCCCTGCGCCCAGCGGGCGCCGAGTTCCCGGGCGCGGGCGAGGTCGCTTTCGGTCTCGACCCCCTCGACCAGGAGCGCGGCGCCGCTGCGTTCGCAGTACGTCGTCACAGCCTTCAAGGTCGACAGAGCGTGCGGTGTCAGGGAGCGTTTGAGCAGTAGCCGGTCCAGCTTCACGATGTCCGGCGTGAGCACCGGAAGCAGCGCGACGGTCGCGTCGTTGGCGCCGGTGTCGTCGAGCGCGATCTCCCAACCGAGATCGCGCAGGGTCCCGACGACCCGGACGACATCCGCCGGGCGACGCATCAGGAAGCGTTCTGTGACCTCGACAACGATGTTCAGCTCGCGATGCGCGCGTCGCCACGCATCTATGAGCGGCGCCGGACACGCGGTGTTCAGAGCCGACGGCTCGGCGTTGACGAAGAGCCGCCAGCCCTCGTCACGGGGCGAAGACAGCGAGCAGCGGAAAGCTTCCGCCCGGCAAGCCCAGTCCAGCTCCGCTGTCCGGCCTGCCAGCGCAGCCTCCCGAAACAGCTCCGCCGGCGCCTCCAGCACCGAGCCACCAGGGCCGCGCGCCAGCGCCTCGTGCCCAACGACGTGACCGTCCTGTAGGTCCACGATGGGCTGGAACAGCATCCGGATGCTGCCAGCGAGCGCCACGGAAAGCGCCTCCTGCCGCGAGCCGGCTACGGAGGCGTCGGACGTGGACGCGGCGCGCGTCACCGCGGATCTCGCTGCACGCCCAAGCAGCCCGGCTCAGGCCACACGCCGCTCAGAGTCACGCGGTGTTCGTTCCCTCATCTGACTTTTAGTAACTGCGACAATACACTACGTATGCGTACATCTCGGCGGCCCGACGTACCTGCTGATCCTGTCCTCGGCCAAGGCCCAGAGCCAGCCGCCCGTTCGGCGCTGCAGATCCCCGTGGCCCGGCTGCAGGGCACCGAGACTCGGCGGGCGACCCCACCACCCCCTGTCGCGAGTGCACGCGCGGACATAGTCGCGGTTCTGCTCGGTGCGCCACGGCGGACGCCGCACCGGAGGCCGAACCCCTTCCGGCACAGCGGTACACGCGTCGTGCCGACGGCGGACGTCGCCGATGCCGCGCAGAGGCCGCTGTTGCCTGTCCCGGCCTCTGAACGCGCGTACGCTTGGGGAGGTCGCGCGCGTGCACCACCAGCAGCGAAGACACCGCGCCGATCAGCGCGACGTACAACGCCCAGCCCGGTACGGCCCGTTCGTCGCGACGTCCGCCGGTTCGAGCAGCACGACGCTGTCGCACTCCAGCCCCTTGACCAGGTAGGCCGGTACGGGCGAGCCGCCCGGGCGGCCGCCCTCGCCGAGCGGCTTGGCGTCCAGGCCGCCGCGGCGAGTGCTGCGCCGACCACTGTGAGCACCGCCCGGTCGGCGGCCACGACCGCCACCGATCCTGCCGGCGTGCGGCCCGACGACGCGTGCGCGGCGGCCGCGACAAGGTCGCCGCGAAGCCGCCGGAGCGGCATCATCAAAGGGTGCGTGTCACCTCACTCGCCCGTCTCCTGGTCACCGGTTCGCTCGTCCTGGCGGCGGCCTGCTCCTCGACGCCTGATCACGATGGCTTGCTGCTGAGGTGGTTCGACCAGACGCAGGCTGCTGTCCAGGCGCAGGGCCGCTGCCGGACCCGGTGGCGGCGCGGACGTGGGCGCTCGCCTGGTGGGCCGCGGAGCGGGCGAGCGCGGGCCGAACCGACGGTCCGGGGACCGACCGGGCGGTGGCGACCGCGGTGCACGATGTGCTCGTGGCGCTCGCGCCGGTCGGGTGAGTCCCCTGGAGTGGTGTAGCTCGGGCTCCTGAACGACGAGCCGGGTCGGTCGCGGGCGTTGAGGAGCCACCGCGTGAGGCTTCGTGAGAACCCGCCAAGGAACTCACGAAAGAGGACTCACACGATGGCCCTGGACCAGTCTGCCCTGCTCGAGCTCGCTGAGATGGTGCAGCGCGCCGACGGCGGCGATCTGATGCGCAAGCTGCTCGAGACGATGCTGCAGTCGCTGGTGGACGCTCAGGCGACCGCGCACATCGGCGCGGAGCCGCATGAACGCACCGACGCGCGCACGACCCAGCGCAACGGCGGTCGACTGAAAACCATCACGACCGCCAGTGGTGACGTGACGATCAAGGTTCCGAAGACCCGGACAGGGTCGTTCTTCCCCTCGCTGCTCGAGCCGCGCCGGCGCATCGACGTCGCGCTGCACCCGGTGATCTGCCAGGCATACGTCGAGGGCGTCAGCACCCGGCGGGTCGACGACCTGGTCGTGGCGATGGGCGGGACCGGGATTAGCAAGAGCGAAGTCAGCCGGATCTGCGCCCAGCTCGACGAGGACGTCGCCGCGTGGCGGACCCGTCCGCTGGACCAGATCGCCTTCCCCTACATCTTCCTCGACGCCACCTACTGCAAGGCCCGGATCAACAAGCGGGTCGTGTCCCAAGCCGTCGTCATCGCCACCGGCGTGTCCGCCGACGGACGACGCGAAGTGCTCGGCTGCGCGGTCGGGGACAGCGAGACCGAGGCTTTCTGGACCGAGTTCCTGCGCGCGCTGCGCGACCGCGGCCTGGCCGCCGGGAAGGACGGCGTCCACTTGGTCATCAG
>JALYMN010000347.1 GCA_030773675.1 Actinomycetota bacterium | reverse complement strand
GTGCTGGCGCTGCGCGACGCCGATGTCGGCCGCTCGCGCGAGCGGCTGCGCCGCGCCCGCTTCGTCCGGCTGGCCGGGCTGGTCTGGGTGCTGGTGGGGCTCGCCTGGTGGCGTGCGCTCGTCCTCGACGCCGGGGACGGGTTCCTGTCGGTCCCGGACGTCGACCCGTTCCTCCTCACGGTCGTCGTGTTCTTCGTCCTGCTGCTGGCCCTCGCGGTGGGGCAGCAGGTCGTGTCCGGGCGCTCCCCGCACGTCACCTACCGTCCCGAGCAGATCCCGACCGGCCTGGACGACGTCGTCGGCATCGACGGGGTGAAGGAGGACGTCGTCCGCTCGCTCAACCTGTTCCTGGCGCACCGCACGTTCAGCCGCGAGATGGGCGGGGCGCCGCGCCGCGGCCTGCTGTTCGAGGGGGCGCCGGGCACCGGCAAGACGCACCTGGCCCGCGCCATGGCCAAGGAGGCGGGCGTCCCGTTCCTGTTCGTGAGCGCGACCAGCTTCCAGTCCATGTGGTACGGCGCGACCGCGCGGAAGATCCGCTCCTACTTCAAGGCCCTGCGGAAGGCGGCGCGCAAGGAGGGCGGCGCGATCGGCTTCGTGGAGGAGATCGACGCCATCGCCATGAGCCGGGGCGGCGTCACCGCGGCGGTGCACCCGCTGCCCATCGCCGGCTGCCACGGCCTGGCCGGGCTCCCCGCGTCGTACGCCGCGCCGGCCGGGCAGGTGTCGCCGGCGACCGTGCGCACCGCCTTCGCCAGCGAGGGCACCGGCGGCGTGGTGAACGAGCTGCTCGTGCAGATGCAGTCCTTCGACGCGCTCACCGGGTGGCAGCGGGTCGGCGGCTGGCTGGTCGACCGGGTCAACCTGCTGCTGCCGCCGGAGCGCCAGCTGCGCCGCCCCTCCCTGCTGCCGGCCAACCTGCTGCTCATCGCCGCCACCAACCGCGCCGACAGCCTGGACCCCGCGCTGCTGCGGCCCGGCCGCTTCGACCGCCGGCTCACCTTCGAGCTGCCCGGCAGGTCGGGCCGGCGCGCGCTGGTCGACCACTTCCTCGCGCGCAAGGCGCACGCGCCCGAGCTCGACGAGCCGGAGCGCCGCGACGCGCTCGCCGCGGTCACGTCGGGCTACAGCCCGGTGCGCATCGAGCACCTGCTCGACGAGGCCCTGGTGCAGGCCCTGCGGCAGGGCCGCCGCGCGATGACGTGGAAGGACGTCGAGCGCGCCCGGCTGGTCGAGGAGGTCGGCACGGGCGCGCCGGTGGAGTACACCGAGCACGAGCGGCGCCTCATCGCCACCCACGAGGCCGGGCACGCCACGGTGGCCTGGCTGACCGCGCCGCGGCGCCGGCTGGAGGTGCTGACCATCGTGCGGCGCCGCGGGGCCCTGGGGCTGCTCGCGCACGGCGACCGCGACGAGGTGTACACCCGCTCGCGCACCGAGCTGCAGGCGCTCGTGCAGATCGCGTTCGGTGGACAGTGCGCGGAGGAGCTGTTCTTCGGCGACGTGTCGACCGGGCCGAGCGGCGACCTCCTGTACGCCACCAACTGCGCGGCCGAGATGGTCGGCGCGCACGGCATGGACGGCACGCTCGTGTCGTACCTGGCCGTGCAGAACAGCAGCTTCTCCGACACCAACATCGTCGGGCGTGTCCTCGCCGACGGCCGCGGCCGCGACCAGGTGGAGGCGCTGCTGCAGGAGCAGAAGCGGGCGGCCGGCGCCCTCCTGGCCCAGCACCGGCACCTCGTCGAGGCGCTGCGCGACGCCCTGCTCGAGCGCGAGGAGCTCGTCGGCTCGGAGATCACCGACGTGCTGGAGCAGGCCGCGGCGGCGCCGCGGGTTGTCGACCTGCGCGAGGGCGAGGTCCGCGCTCCCTAGTTCGGACGGGTGGAGGCTGACCGGGTGGAGGCTGACCGGGTGGAGGACGACCGGGTGGAGGACGACCGGGGCGAGCAGGTCGAGCGTGGCGTGGCGTTCGCCCTCGTCCTGCTGCTGGCGCTGCTCACCGGCCTCTGGGGCGCGTTCCTCGTGCCGCTGCGGGTCGGTGGCGTCGCCCTCCCCGTGTCGGTCCTGCTGGCAGGCGTCGGCAACGGCGTCCTCTGCTGGGCCGGCGGGCAGCTCCTCGGCCGACTCGGCGCAGGGCTGCCCGGGCTGCTCTGGTTCGCCGTCGCGGTGCTGCTGCAGACCCGGCGTCCGGAGGGCGACCTGGTCGTGCCGGGCACCTGGACCGGGCTGCTGTTCCTCGTCGTCGGCAGCCTGGCCGCGGCGGTCGCGGTGGGGCTCGCGCCGCCGGGCCGTCGTCCCGCGACGGACCGGTCCGCGGTCGGGGCGCGGCCGGCCGCCGGCGTCCCGCGCGGCACGTAGGGTGCGGAGGTGGACCAGCGGACGGCGCCGGACCCGCTGGAGCACCGGCGGGTGGTCGGGCGGTTCGCGACCGGCGTCACCGTGGTGACGACGGTACTGCCCGGCTCGGGCCTCAAGCACGCCATGACCTGCAACTCGTTCACGTCGGTGTCGCTCGACCCCGTGCTCGTGCTGTTCTGCGCCGACCGGACCGCCCGGTTCCACGACGCGGTGCTCGAGTCCGGCACCTGGGCGGTGTCCGTGCTGGGGCGGTGCCACCAGCACGCCTCCCGGCAGTTCGCCCTGCGCGGCCGCGACCTCGACACGCAGTTCGACGGGATCGAGCACCGCCCGGGCCGGTTGACCGGCGCGCCGGTGCTGCTCGGCGCGCTCGCCGCCCTCGAGTGCCGCACCGTCTCCACCACCGACGCCGGCGACCACACCGTCGTGGTGGGGGAGGTGCTCGGGCTGTCCGAGCCCGACCCCGACGCCGAGCCGCTGCTGTACTTCGGGGGGCGCTACCGCACGCTGTCCGACTGACGCGCCGTCCGGCGTCATACGCCGGGAGGGCGGTGCCGGAGTGTGACCTGCACCGCGGCACGGCACCCTCGCCCGGCGCGTTCTCCTGCCCGACCGCCCCGACCCGCCTGCCTGACCGCACCGCCCGCGACCCGACTGCCCCGACCCGACCGCCCCGACCGCCCCGACGGAGCCTGCTCGTGACCCCGCTGTCCCGCACTGTCCTGCTCGCCGTGGGCGCGGTCGCCGTAACGGGGGGCGCGCTCGTGGGTGGGGCGTTCGCCGCGACCGGCGACACCGTGCCGCGCGGCGTGCACGTCGCCGGGACCGACCTCACCGGCAGCGACCGCGCCGAGGCCCGGCGACGGGTCGAGCGCGCCGTCGCGCCGCTGCTCGCCCGTCCGGTCACGGTGACCGCGGACGACGCGCGGCACGACCTCCCGCCGGCGGCGTCCGGGCTCTCGATCGACGTCGAGGCGATGGTGGACGAGGCGGTCGCCGGTGGCCCGGTCGACCGGGTGCGCGGGCTGTTCGGTGCCCGCCGCGAGCTCGAGCCCGAGGGGCAGGTCGACAAGGCGGCGCTGCGCCGGGCGCTCACCGCCTTCCAGCAGCAGGTGGACCGGCCGCCCCGCGAGGGGGCGGTCCGCTTCCAGGGCGTCACGCCCGTCGCGGTGCTGCCGCAGCCCGGACGCCGGCTCGACCTCGACGCCGCCGTCGAGCAGGTCGGCGAGGAGTGGCTCGAGGCCGACGGCCCGCTCGAGCTCGAGCACGAGGTCACCCCGGTGAAGAGCACCGCGGAGGGGGTGCAGGCGGTGGTGCTCGGGTTCGCGCGGCCGGCGGTCGCCGCCCCCGTCGCGGTCGACACGGGCAACGGCACGCTGCAGGTCCGCCCGGCGGACATCGCGGCCTCGCTCGTCTTCCGCATGGACGAGGAGGGACAGCTCGCCCCCGACCTGCGCGGCGACGCGCTGCGCAAGGCGCTGGGCGCGCGCGCTCAGGCCGTCGAGCGGCCACCGCGCAACGCGCGGATCCGCATCCGGGACGGCGCGCCCGAGGTCGTGCCGGCGCAGGACGGCCTGCGGCTCGACCCGGCGCGGCTGTCCGCCGCGGTCGGTCCCGTGCTCCGGGCGTCCGCGCCACGGCGCGCCCGGGTGGGCCTCGTGCCGGTCCAGCCCGACCTGACGACGCAGGAGGCCGAGGCGCTCGGCGTCCGGGAGGTCATCGGGAGCTTCACCACGCGCTACCCGTGCTGTCGCCCCCGCGTCACCAACATCCGGCGGATCGCCGAGCTGGTCGACGGGGCGCTCGTGCTCCCGGGCCAGACCTTCAGCCTCAACGGCCACGTCGGGCGGCGTACCCGCGCGAAGGGCTTCGTCGACGCGCCGCAGATCCTCGACGGCGAGTTCGTCGACGACGTCGGCGGCGGCGTGAGCCAGTTCGCCACCACGATGTTCAACGCCGCGTTCTTCGCCGGGCTCGAGGACGTCGAGCACAAGCCGCACAGCTACTACATCACCCGCTACCCGGAGGGGCGCGAGGCGACCGTCTTCTACCCCGAGGTCGACCTCAAGTGGCGCAACGACTCCGGCAAGGGCGTGCTCGTGACGACGTCGTCCACCGGCACCTCGGTCACCGTCACGCTCTGGGGGACCAAGCGCTACGAGGTCGAGGCGCTGAAGAGCCAGCGGTCGCGGATCCGCCCGTTCGAGCGGCGCTACGTGCAGCGCGACGACTGCACCCCCGCCGAGGGCCAAGAGGGCTTCGACGTCACCGTGACGCGCGTGTTCAAGCAGGGCGGGCGCGAGGTCAAGCGGGAGCGGTTCTTCACCCGGTACCTGCCCGAGCCCAACTTCGTGTGCGGCCCGCCGCCCTCCGGCGCCTCCGCGGGCTGACCCAGCGCCTGCCCCGGCACCCGCCCCTCGCGCCACGCTCCGCCGCTGGCCCCGGTCGCCGGACCACAGCGCCGGAAGAGGATCGGAAGATCCGGGTCGCTCTGGCAACCCGGATCTTCCGATGCCTCAGCCGACCGCGCGGGCGGTAGCGGCCGCCGGCGCGCCGCACGACTGTCCACACTCCAGCGGACGGTCTCGGTACGGCCAGCCACGAGCGAACACGCTGCCGGCATGTCTCTCGCGCCGCTCCTCGCCGCCGGCGCCTCGCCGTGGCAGGTCGTGCTTTCCGCCCAGCAGGGCGTGCTGACGCGCAGCCAGGCGCTGCGCGGGGGCATGTCGCTCGCCACCTGGCGCTGGCGCACCTCTACGCGCTGGCAGAGCCCGTTGCCGGGCATCGCCGTGACCCACACCGGGCCGGTGACGGACGACGAGGTGCGCTGGTGCGCAGTGCTGGTCTGTGGACCCGGCTCCGCCCTCAGCGCGGAAGGGGCGCTCGTCGCGCAGGGCTGGCTGGCGCACGCCCGACGTGGGTCCGGTGCGGGTCGCCGTGCCGGTCGAGCGCCGGGTCGAGGCGCGGGCCTGCGGCGTCCCGGGGCGAGCTGCTCGTGACGCCGCGGCGGGTAGTGGGGCTGGCCGGGCTCGTGCATCCCGTCCTCACTCCGCCGGTCGTCCGCGTCGCCCCCGCGACGCTGCACGCCGCGGCTGGGCGGCGTCGGACCGGGCCAACGAGTGGCGGGTCGCCGCGGTCGTGCAGCAGCGCCTGACCCCCGTCGCGGCGCTGCGTCGCGCGCTGGGCGGGTTCTCGTCGCTGCGCCGCCGCGCGCTCGTCCGCCGGGTCCTGGACGACGTCGAGCTCGGGGCGCACGCGCAGACCGAGCTCAACCTCCTGACGCTGCTGCGCCGCACCGCCTGCCCCGGCCCGACCGGATGCAGCTTCGCGAGCGGGGGCGCGACGCCCGGTACCTCGACGCCTGGTGGGAGCGGCAACGCGTCGTCGTCGAGGTCGACGGGGCCCACCCCGCGAGGTTGGCCCCTGGGAGTCCGACCTGCTCCGGGCGAACGCGATCGCCGTCGCACACCTCGCGGACCGCGTCGTCCTGCTGCGCCTGACCGGCGGCATGCTCCGCTCTGACGAGCACGAGGTGGTGCGGCAGCTGCGCGCCGTGCTGCTGTGAGGCATCCGCTCCGCGAATGACTGTGGAGTGGAGGTGCGTGCTGCCCGTGCAGCTCGGTCCTTCCACTGCGTGTTGAAGGAGGCCGCGCTATGCGGGCGACCACTCCTGCCCGCCGCGGGTGTCCTTGACCGCGACGCCGAGCCCGGCCAGCTCGGCGCGCAGCCGGTCGCTCGCCGCGAAGTCCTTCACCGACCGCGCGGCGGCCCGGGCGTCGAGCAGCTCCTGCGCGCCGTCCGGCAGCGC
>JALYMN010000346.1 GCA_030773675.1 Actinomycetota bacterium | reverse complement strand
GCGTGCCGCTGCCGCTGCCCGAGGACCCGCCCGCCCTGCCCGACGACGTCCTCGACCAGGTCGCCGACTCGCGCGCCGAGGTCGACCAGCTCACCCTCGACGTCCTGGCCCGCAGCGACGACGCCGCCGACACCCGCACCCGCCTGCTGCGCGGCGCGTTCCGCGCCGAGTCGACCTCCTGGCGCGCCCGCCCGCAGCAGGGCCGCCTGCTCGCCGACCTGCTCGCCGACGACGTGGCCGACCTGCAGGGCCGGGTCAAGCTGCTCACCGGCCCGGTCACGCTCACCAGCTCGCGCGGCGAGCTGACCGTCGACGTCCAGAACACCCTCGACCAGCCGGTGACCGTGCGGGTGCGGCTGTCGGCACCCAACGAGGCGCGCCTGGTCACCGAGGTCACCGGCGTGCAGCAGGTGCCGCCGCGCACCAGCGTGCAGGTGCTCGTTCGCGCCGAGCCGCGCACGAGCGGGCAGTTCCCGGTCAGCGCGCGCCTGCTCGACCGCGACGGCGAGCCGTTCGGCCGGCCGTCGACCTTCGTCGTGCGCTCCACCCGGTACGGCGCCCTCGCGCTCGCCGTGACCGGCATGGGCGCGGCGGTGCTGCTCGTCGCGACCGGCGTCCGGATCACCCGGCGCGCGCTCGGGCGGGGCTGAGCGGTGACCGCGGAGCGCACGGCCGCCCCCGGCGTGCTCGGCTCGGCGCGCGGGATGGCGCTCGGCACGGTCGCCTCCCGCGCGACCGGCTTCCTGCGCACCGCCGCGCTGGCCGCCGTCCTCGGCGTCGCCTCGGTCGGCACCGTCTACGACCTCGCCAACACCACCCCGAACATCGTCTACGAGCTGCTGCTCGGCGGGATCCTCACCAGCATCGTCGTCCCCCTGCTGGTGCGGGCGGCCAAGGACGACCCGGACGGCGGCGAGGCCTACGCGCAGAAGCTCCTCACCGTCGTCGTGCTCGGGCTCGGCACGGCGACGGTGCTGCTCGTCGCCGGCGCGCCGCTGCTCGTCGACCTCTACGCCGGCGGGCTGTCGCCGGACAGCCGCGAGCTGGCCATCGTGCTGGCCCGCTTCTTCCTGCCGCAGGTGCTGTTCTACGGCGTCGGAGCGGTGCTCGGAGCGGTGCTCAACACCCGCGGGCGCTTCGCCGTCCCGATGTGGGCACCGGTGCTCAACAACCTCGTCGTCATCGCGGCCTGCGGGGTGTTCCTGCTCCTGCCCGGGGTCAGCCCGCTGCGGCCCGGGACGCTCACCGACGCGCAGGTGCTCGTACTCGGCCTCGGGACGACGCTCGGGATCGTCGCGCAGACCGTCGCGCTGGTGCCGTCGCTGCGCGCCGCCGGCTTCCGGCTCCGGCTGCGCCGCGACCTGCGCGGGGTGGGTCTCGGCACTCTCGCCCGGCTGGCCCGCTGGACCCTGCTGTACGTCGCCGCGAACCAGCTCGCCTACCTCGTCGTGGTCAACCTCGCCACCGAGGACCGCGCGCTCAACGACCTCGGCCGCGGCTACGCGGCGTACGTCAAGGCGTTCGTGCTCTGGCAGCTGCCGCACGCCGTCGTCGCGGTCAGCGTCATCACCGCGCTGCTGCCCGGGCTCAGCCGTGCGGCGGCCGACGGGCGCACCGGCGACCTTCGCGCACAGCTCGACCACGGGCTGCGGCTGACCGTGGCCGTGCTCGTGCCCGCGGCCGTCGCCTACGTCGTGCTCGGCCGGCAGGTCGCCGTCGCGGTGTTCGGGCACGGGCGCACGAGTGTGGAGCAGGCCGCGTTCATCGGGGTGCTGCTGTCGGTGTTCGCGCTGGGGCTGGTGCCGTTCAGCGCCTACCAGCTGCAGCTGCGCGCATTCTACGCCGCCGGCGACACCCGGACCCCGACGCTGGTGAACCTCGGCGTGAACGCGGTCCTGGTCGTCGCCGACCTCGCGCTCTACGCCCTGCTGCCGGACGACCGGAAGGTGGCCGGGCTCGCCGCCGGGCATGCGATCTCGTACGCCGCCGGTCTGGCGCTGTGCACGGTCGTCGTCCGGCGCCGGATCGGCGGCGGGCAGGGGCACGTGCTGCGGACGGCGGTGCGCTGCCTGGTGGCGTCGCTCCCGCCGGCCCTGCTCGTCGTCGCGCTCGCGGCGGCCGTGCGGGCCGGGCTCGGGC
>JALYMN010000345.1 GCA_030773675.1 Actinomycetota bacterium | reverse complement strand
CGGCCCGGCTCGACGGGGTCGAGAGCCTCGGGGTCGACGAGCACATCTGGCGGCCCGGCAAGTTCGGCCTCGCTCACGGCTACCGCAACTTCAACAACTACCGGCTCCGGATGCTCCTGGCCGCCAGTGGCACCCGCACCCGCAGGACGACCTCACCACGCTGATATCCGAAGAGCCCGTTTATGCAACATGTCCTCGGCGCGACCGTCGCCTCAGGCATCTGCGCGACCTGCTAGTTGCAGTAGGGGCTCCGCCTGCCTAGAGCGTCTGCTTGGTGTCCACCAGGCGAAGCGGCCGGCTTGTGGGCCCCGATGTGGAGCGGCTCACCAATCGCCCGTAGCGCAGCCCAGCCGAATGGCCTCCTCCACAATCCGTCGAGTGTCGACGCCGAGCTCCCGAAGCGCGTGGACGAGCTTCTGGAGCCGGTAGCCCTCGTAGAACGGCTGCGTCGCGCCAGCCAGCAGGTGAGCCAGCAGGCTGGCCCAACCGCTGGGGTTCCGGGCGAGGTGTTCCGCGTCGAGCTTCCATAAGATGTCTGAGTGCTGGCTGAGGCTTGCGGGAGCTGAGGTTGCGTAATCAAGGGCGGTGGCCAGGGAGGCATGCAGCGGCAGGGCCCACGCTGCGATTGCTTCTGCTTCTGCGGGGTCCAGCGCGAGCGGCACCCCGTCGAGTCGTCGTCTCCAATAGGTGTTGAGCCAGCGTTGCCACTGCGCCTCTGTGGCCAGTTCATCGAGGTTGGCGAGGGCCCGAGCGACGTCACTCAGCCAAGCCACGCGCAGTTCGACGGTTGATCGGGCTGTGAGCGTGGAGGTCCAGTCGAGTGGGTCTTTCGAGCTGAACACGGCGATGCCAGCGAGGTGTCCGGCGAGTTGCCGGTGTCTCTCATGCGGTAGTTCCGAGACGTGTTCAGCGCAGCGGAGATACTGCTCGAGCAGGCCGGTGCTAAGCAGTTCATCGTTGTGGCGGCCCCAGGCTAGGTAGCCGTCCCAGGTCTGTCGTGCACGCTCCGCGTCGTCCCACGACAGCAGCGGCAGGACGTGGGCTGTGCACCAGGCTCGGTCCGCTTGGAAGAGGAGCAGGACGTTGCTGGCGAGCAGGACTTCAGCGATGGCCCCTGCTGTGTCGCCGCGGCCGAGCGTCGTCTCGAGTGGCCGTCGGAGCTCGGCTGGCAGGCCGGTCCAGCTCTTGCTGGCCTGGCTCCAGTCGTAGGCGACGGCGCGCAGCCAGTACTGCGCTAGGTGCCCTGCGGGGTCGTTGAGAGCGCGGCTGAGGGTCACCGGTTCGTCGTCGTCGCCATCCTTCTCGGGCAACTGATTCCCAATCAGCTCGGCGAGCTCGCGGGTTGCAGGTATCGCGTGCCAGGCGACGACGGTCTTACTGCCGCTGGCGCCGGCCAGCAGGCGTGAGAGCGCGGGGATGGTCGTCGGGCTGACCGTGTCGTGTAGTTGCCGCGCGACGGCTTCGGCTTCTGCATCCTTGAGTTCGGCTACGGCCCATCCCCGAATGGCTGCGGCGACGAGCTGGGGGTGCTGGTGGGCGACTTTGAGGATGACGTGGCCAAGTTCTGGCTCCGACGTCACGACAGTGGCGACAAGGGTGAGGGCGTCATCCCAAGTGGGCCCGTCCCATGGGGCGTCGGCGGTCTCGAACTGCAGAAGTAGGGCGAGCGCCGCCTCCGGGTCTGTGCGCAGCAGTTCGGCGAGGTCCTCGGGCAGCATGGGCGGCTGGTGGCCGACCCAGCCGACGCTCATCCACGACGTGAAGCCGGGCGCTTCTCGTTCGATCCATTCCGGGCGTGCTTGCTGCGCCTCAGCAAAAGCGACTTGTGCTTCGGCGCTGTCGGGAGCGTGGCGGGTGATCCAGCCGAGCAGGTCATACCTTGCACGGGCCCGACTGTCGTGGTCGTCGGCGTCCGGTGGAACGTCCGCAGCCGCGACGAGCTGGGCGACCGCAGTCTCGCTGCAGTGCGGCAGCTGGCGGGCGAGCAGGTGGAAGACCTCCTGCCGCAGCTGGTTGTCCTGCAACCAGCCGTGCGTGAGAAGGCCGAGCAGCTTGCTATCGGCGGTCAGGTCCTCACGTTCATCGTGCGCGTGCACGGCGAGCCTGCGCAGCAGCGCCGCCGCCGAGCGCGCCCACCTGTCCAGGACGGCAGTCGCCGCGGCCGTGTCCTTGGCCATGAGGGCGGTGAGTGCGTCGCGAGCCATGTCGACGACGAGGTCGATCGGTTCGGGATGGGCGTCCTGAGAATGCGGCTGAATCGCAGAGCGCGAGAAGCTCAGCGGGTCCCAGGTGGCAGTGGTCGCGCCGTACGACGTCAGGAGGGAATGCGCCTTGAGCAGGGCTCTTTCCGCGATGACGACAATGTGCTCGGCGAGCTCATCGAGGTGCGGCTCCACGACTGCCTCGTACGAACGACGGATGTCACCGTGGTCGTCGCGAAGTCGGATCTCCATGCTGGGTCGGCCTGGCAGGCCGAAGCTGGGACGTAGTACGGCTTGCGGATCCGTGAGGTGGTCGACCAGCGCCAGGATGCTGCCCTGTTGACCGGGCCAGCTGGATGCCATGAGTGCGTAGGAAAGCCAGTCATTCTCGTGCTGCGGTGCGGCGGCGATGAGGAGGGGAATCCAGCGGTCGAGCCAGGCCGGCCGTGGGCTGCCGGTGATGTGGAGCCAGTGGCCAATCGAGTGCCACAGGCTGGGCGTCATACGTTCGCCGGCATCGATCAGGACGTGTAGGGCGACTTCGCTGTTGTTCTCGTCGGTGACGAAGTACTGAGCAATCCAGCGGGCAAGTTCGGGGGTGACGGCGGTGGCCGGCTCGATAGCGTTGACAAGCGGTTGGAACTGCGGCCGTTCGGCGACCCACCTGAGCCACGGCTCACCTCGTGCCTGTTCGACGAAGAGCGAGGTGCGGGCTGGGTCGCTGAGTGTGTCCTCGAGGTAGGACTGCTCCTCTGGCACTCCCGACGGAGGAGCTTGCGTGAGTTCGGCAAGCCGCTGCCGGTGGTCGAGCAGCCCGCGGCTGGCTTCGGACGCCCACTCGTGCAGCACGTGCTGGACGGCGTCGTGTGTGCCGTCGAGGTTGTCGTAGGCGACGGGCTCGATGCCCAATCGCTTCCATCGCTCGTCGTCAGGTCCGTCGGTCAGTGCGTACCGGGGCGGTCCATCCGGCCGAAGTCCGCGTGCCAAGTACGACATGACTATGTCGCTGTGGCTGTAGCCGATGAACAGCACGGTGAAGCGGCTGAACATACGCTCAAGAAACCGCGACGCCCAGGCGTCCGTGAGGTAGGCCCGGCCGAAGTCGCGGTCGGTGACCACAAGCCGATTGACGGGCTGGGTGATCTTGCCGTGCAAGTACACGATCCCGTCAAAGTCGTCGCCCATGGGAAGCGCTGGTGCGAGGTATTGCAGGCTGGCGTCGCCTGCGGCCTGCAGCGCCGAGGAAAGGTGCGGGTCGTAGTTCGTAGTGACGAGGCGCACGGGTGGGCCGGCGAGGGCTAGCGCTGCGACGCCGGTGTGGACGGGGTTGATCGTGCTGCCCGGCCGATCGATGTGCGCTTTGACGCGGCTGTGGACGTTGCCATGTTGGTCCTGCAGCCGCCCGAGGAAGGTGTCGAGGTGGTCGTCGTCGGCTGGTTCGGGGACCTGTCGCTCGCGGGCCAGGCTTCTGGTGAGTTGGCTAAACGAGGGCAGGCTCGACGGCGGCCCCATCGATGCGCCCGCTCCGACGAACAGCACGAGGTCGCCGCGGCGGTGAGCCGTCACGGCCTCCTGCGGCACGTCCACTCCTGCGATCCACACGCCCCCGACGCTACGGGGACCGGCTACGCCCGGCTATGAACGCCGCAACGAGTTCTCCGTGCAGGTGCGCAACCGCCCATCGGTGCTGCCAGGTTGTCCTTGGGCTTGCTGAGCCCGCTCATCGGCTACTTGAGCGAGCACCTCGAGGGCTGCCTGGACGGCCAGAAGACCGGCTGTGCACCGCCAGATGCCGACGTTGGCCGTTGCCGCGGGTCGCCATGCCGCGCGGTCCCACCTCGCGGGGCCGTCCGGCTGATCAGGGACGGGGCGGTCTGTCCTCAGGCCGTCACACACCAAAGCAGCGCACGCCGCGATCGTCGCTCACCCGCGTGTGCGTCGCGCGAGGCGGACGGCCTCGACGCCGACGACGTCCGCGCCGACGTGCAGGTCGAGGTGCCGCCGATGGATGGTGTCTTGGACCCGGCGGCCCGCCTGAGGAGCAGTCGGGAGGTCAGCTCTGCAGTTCGCGGCTGGCGAGCTCGGTCGTCGGCTTCCACCACGACGACAGCGGCGTCCGGCAGAAGTCCGGCCTTGCGCGCTGCTGCGGGACACGGGGGCTGTCCCCGTCGCCGAACGCGACGAGCCCGGTCGGGCGGGCTCAGCCCGTGTAGGGCTCCGCCGAGAGCAGCTCGACGCTCATCGTGCTGCCGTTCGGCAGCGTGTAGCTCACCGTGTCGCCG
>JALYMN010000344.1 GCA_030773675.1 Actinomycetota bacterium | reverse complement strand
GCCTACGTCCGCGCCCGGTGCGCCGGCGCGCGGCCGGCCGGCTGGGACGGCGGCGGCAGCGCCACCGGCTGCGCCATCGGCCGGTGGACGACCTTCCCCGCCACCAGCTCGACCGGCTCCGTGTCGGTGGTGATGGTGAGCGGGGGACCGTCCTCGAGCCGGTAGCAGACCCGCTCGTGGGTGACCTCCACGCGCAGCCGCTGCCCGTGGTGCAGGACGGCGAAGGCGAGCCGGTCCAGGGTGGCGGGCAGCCGGGGGCGGAAGCGCAGCGTGCCGTCGTCGTCGCGCAGCCCGCCGAACCCGGCCACCAGCGCGATCCAGCCGCCGGCCAGCGACGCGAGGTGCAGCCCGTCGCGGGTGTTGGTGTTGAGGTCGCGCAGGTCCATGAGCGCTGCTTCGACGGCGTAGTCGAACGCCAGGTCCAGGTGCCCCACCTCGGCGTTCATCACGGCCTGCGTCGACGCCGACAGTGAGGAGTCACGCACCGTGAGCCGCTCGTAGTACTCGACGTCGCGCCGCTTCTCCTCGTCGGTGAAGGCGCTGCCGCACAGGTGCAGGGCGAGCACGAGGTCGGCCTGCTTGACCACCTGCTTGCGGTAGAGCTGCACGTACGGGTAGTGCAGCAGAAGCGGGTACCGCTCGGGCGGGGTGGCCTCGAAGTCCCAGACCTGGTGCTCGGTGAACCCCTGCGACTGCGGGTGGACGCCGAGCGTCTCGTCGTACGGGACGAGCATGGTGGAGGCGGCGTCGCGCCAGCTCGCCATCTCCTCCGCGTCGACCTGCAGGGCGTGGGCCTGGTCGGGGTGCCGGGCGCAGAGCTCGGCGGCCGACCGGAGGTTCCGCGCGGCCATGAGGTTGGTGTAGACGTTGTTGTCGGCCAGCGCGCTGTACTCGTCCGGGCCGGTGACCCCGTCGATGCGGAAGCGGCCCGCCAGGTCGTGATGGCCCAGAGAGCGCCACAGCCGGGCGCTCTGCACCAGCAGCTCCAGGCCGGGGCCGCGGGCGAAGTCCTCGTCGCCGGTCGCGCCGAGGTACCGAACCACCGCGTCGGCGATGTCGGCGGTGACGTGGAAGGCGGCGGTGCCGGCCGGCCAGTAGCCGCTGCACTCTTCGCCGGTGATCGTCCGCCAGGGGAAGGCCGAACCGCGCAGTCCGAGCGTCTGCGCCCGCGCGACGGCCAGCGGCAGGGTCGCGTGGCGCCACAGGAGCGCGTCGCGGGCCGCGGCGGGCGCCGTCCGGGTGAGTACCGACAGCACGAACGTCTCGGTGTCCCAGAAGCAGTGCCCGTCGTAGCCCGGGCCGGTGAGCCCCTTCGCCGACAGCGGACGACGCTCCGCGCGCGCGCCGGCCTGCAGCACGTGGAACAGGCCGAAGCGCACCGCCTGCTGCAGCTCGGGGTCGCCGTCGACCTCGACGTCGGCTCCCGACCAGAACTCGTCGAGGAAGTTGCGCTGGTCCTGGACCAGCCCCTCCCAGCCGCGGGCGGTCGCGGACGTGAGCGCCGCGGCCACCTGGTCGCGGACGGCGGGCAGTGAGCGGCGCCCGGACCACCCGTAGGCGACGGTCTTGAACAGCACCGCCGTCTGCCCCGGCTGCAGCAGCGTGGTGGCGGTGAAGCGGGCCCAGTCGGCGGCGGAGTCGGTGCGCCGGTCGACCTCGCCCGGCGCCTCCACCCGGTGGTCCATCGCCGCCGACACGCGGATGCCGCTGTGCCGGACCCGGTGCACGAGCTGCCCGCCGGTGTCGGTGAGGTGCATGTCCTCGGCGACGAGCGGGTCGACCAGCGCGGCGGCCACGCGCGGGTCGTCCTCGTCGGGCTCGGGCAGCTGCTCGTTGGCCACCAGCTCGGACTGGAGCACGATCCGGGCCTCGTCGCCGAGCGCCTGCACCTCGTAGCAGACGGCGAGCACCGCCCGCTGGGTGAACGACACGAGCCGCCGGGAGCGCACGCGCACCGCCTGCCCGGCCGGTGACTCCCACTCGAGCTCGCGCTCGAGCAGCCCGCTGCGGAAGTCCAGCGTCCGCTCGTGCCGGCGCAGGGTGCCGTAGCGGACGTCGAACGGCTCGTCGTCCACCAGCAGGCGGACCAGCTTGCCGTTGGTGACGTTGATGACCGTCTGGCCCGACTCCGGGTAGCCGAACCCGGTCTCGGCGTACGGCAGCGGGCGCAGTTCGTGCACCGAGTTGAGGTAGGTGCCCGGCAGTGCGTGCGGCTCGCCCTCGTCGAGCGTCCCGCGCACCCCGACGTGCCCGTTGGCCAGGGCGAACAGCGACTCGGTGCGGGAGAGCAGGTCCAGGTCGAGCGAGGTCTCGCGCAGCGTCCACGGCTCGACGGCCAGCACCTCGTGCGTCACAGGCGGGCCTCCGGCAGCTCGGACAGGTCGGTCACGACGACGTCGGCCCCAGCCTCGCGCAGCGCCGCGGCGTTGCCGCCCCGGTCGACGCCGACGACGAGGACGAACCCGCCGGCGCGGCCGGCCGCCACGCCTGACTGGGCGTCCTCGAAGACCGCCGCGTCGCCGGGCCCGCCGCCGAGCAGCTCCGCCGCGGCGAGGAACGTGTCGGGGGCCGGCTTGCCGCGCAGCCCGCGCGCGTCGGCGACCCCCGCGTCGACCCGGACGTCGAACAGGTCCTCGATGCCCACGGTGCGCAGCACCGCCTGCGTGTTCGCGCTCGACGACACGACCGCGGTGCGCAGGCCCGCCTCGCGCACCGCCCGCACGTAGTCAATGGACGACGGGAACGTCTCCACGCCGTCGCGCTCGATCAGCGCGAGCAGCAGGTCGTTCTTGCGCCGGCCGAGCCCGTGCACGCTCTCGACGTCCGGGCCGTCGTCCGGCGAGCCCTCGGGCAGGGCGATGCCGCGGCTGGCGAGGAAGTCGCGGACGCCGTCGCCGCGCGGCTTGCCGTCGACGTGGCGCAGGTAGTCCGCCTCCGGGTCGAACGGGCGGAACGGCTCCCCGGGGCGCGCGGCCCGCTGCTGCAGGTAGGTGTCGAAGACCTGCTTCCAGGCGCGCGTGTGCACGGCGGCCGTGCGGGTCAGCACGCCGTCCAGGTCGAACAGGCAGATCCGCACCGGCGGAGGCAGACCCAGGGTCACAGGCGGGGTCTGCCCGCGCCGGTCCGCCGAGGAACGACGAGAGCCGCCCCGGCGGGAGCGGCTCTCGGTCCTGCGGAGGATGCGAGATTCGAACTCGCGAGGGGTTGCCCCCAACACGCATTCCAAGCGTGCGCCATAGGCCAACTAGGCGAATCCTCCGCCGACGATCCTAGCGGGGATGCAGGGGCGAGGGGAGGACCCCGCGCAGGACGCGGACGCCGCTTGTCCAGCGCGGCTCGACCCCTCTGTCGCCGGCGCCGTCCCTGAGCGGAGCCGCCGTCCCGTCACGACAGGCGCCCTCAGGACCGCGGCCTGCCGACCGATGGGAGGTGGTCCCCCTGCCCCGGGGCAGCCCCACCCCCTCGTGCAGCTGGAGTCCGTCGTGTCTACGCCCGTCCGCTGGTTCGCCGACCGCACAGTCGGCTTCAAGATCCTCGCCGCGGTCCTCACGGCCGCCGCCGTCGCGCTGCTCGTCGGCGGCGTCGCCGTCAGTCAGTTCCGCAGCCTCGCGTCGCACGCCGACGGGCTGTACCTCGAGGGTGTGGTGCCGCTGGAGCAGCTGGCCGACATCAACCTGGCGCAGGACGACGCCCGCCGCGAGGTCCTGAGCGTGCTCGCGGCCCAGAGCCAGGAGCTCATCGACGACAACCTCGGTGACGTGCGCGGCGCCGACGCGCGCTTCCTCGACGGGCTCGCCGCCTACCGCGAGCACGCGGTCGACCAGGGCGGCGGCCGGGTCGAGCACGTCGACGAGCTCGTGCGGCTGTGGAAGGAGTACACCGCCGTCCGCGACGCCGAGCTCCTGCCGCTCGCCGTCGCGACGAAGCTGCGCGAGTTCGAGGCGGCGCAGGAGGCCCAGGCCGCGCCCGCGCTGGAGGAGGTCGAGGAGGGCGTCCTCGCCCTCGTGGCAATCGAGGACGCCGCGGCGAAGGAGCGGCGCGCCGACGCCGCCGCGGCCGCGGACGCGGCCACGCAGCTGGCCGTCGTGGTCCTGCTCGTCGGGCTGGCCCTGGCCGTCGCCCTCGCCGTCGTCGTCGCCCGCCTCGTCACGCGTCCGCTGGGCCGGGTGAACGAGGTGCTCGAGGCCGTCGCGGCCGGTGACCTGACCCGGTCGGCCGAGGTCGACGGGCGCGACGAGGTCGGCCACATGGCGGGCAACGCCAACAAGGCCGTGGAGAGCATGCGGGCCGCCGTGCAGACGCTGGCGCGGTCGGCCGGCGCCGTCGGGGGCTCTTCGGAGGAGCTGACCGCGGTGTCGACGTCGATCGCGGCGTCGGCGGAGCAGGCGTCGGCGCAGTCGAACGTGGTGTCGGCGGCGGCGGAGCAGGTGTCGCGCAACGTGCAGACGGTGGCCACCGGTGCGGAGGAGATGGGCGCGTCGATCCGGGAGATCGCGCAGAACGCGAACGAGGCGGCCCGGGTGGCGGCGTCGGCGGTGGAGGTCGCGTACGCGACCAACGAGACGGTCGGCAAGCTCGGCGTCAGCTCCAAGGAGATCGGTGAGGTGGTCAAGGTGATCACCTCGATCGCGGAGCAGACCAACCTGCTGGCGCTGAACGCCACGATCGAGGCGGCCCGGGCCGGCGAGGCCGGCAAGGGCTTCGCGGTGGTCGCCAACGAGGTCAAGGACCTG
>JALYMN010000343.1 GCA_030773675.1 Actinomycetota bacterium | reverse complement strand
TGGGGCAGGTGCAGCACGAGGCGTCGGGCCGAGCGAGCCAGCCGCGCGGGAATGTTGATGAGTTGAGCGCGGATGGTGCCGGTGGTGGCCTTGGCGTGGAGCCGGGAGGCCAGGCAGCCGGCGGCGCGGAGGAGGTTGAACGCGATCGCGGCGAGCACGAGCCAGGCGGCGTTGGCGGTGAACTTCCCGGATGGCAGGTGCGCGAGCGGGCCGTTCTTCAGGTCGGCGATAACCTGCTCGATGATCGCGTGGGCTCGGTGGGTCTGGTCGGCGTCGATGAGTGCGAGCGGGCTGTCGGTGAACACCGCGTGGTAGCGGTAGGCGGCGAACAGCTCGCCCTGCTCGCCGGGTCCGGTCGCGCTGCGCGGGTTGAGCCGCTTGACCCGGCGCACCAGCAGCCGCGCGGTCAGGTGCTCGGCCTTGCGTCGTGAGGTGAACGCGGTGAACGGCACCTCGGCGACCTCGGCGTCGCTGATCCAGCGGTGCTCGTCGGCGTCCCAGAGCGCGTTCGGGTACTGGATCGGCGTCCAGCTGTCCTGGTGGATGCTGCTGATCGCGGCGGTGACCGCCGGGTTCATCCGGGCCGTGATCGAGAACCTGGCGCCGCCGCGGCGGGCCGCGGCAACAACGTCGTGGGTGAAAAACGCCGAGTCGGCGCGCAGCAGCACCAGCCCGCTGCCATCGGCGCCGTCAGCGCCGTCAGCGCCGTCAGCGCCGACGGCCTTGGCCGTGACGAGCGCGTCGGCGACCAGCCGAGCTGCGCCCTTGGCCGAGTTCACCGATCCGCGGCGCAGTCGGGTCGCGGCAATCACCGGCGACGCGCTCGGGGTACTGACCGTCGCGATCAGCGCGTTGAGGCCCTTGACGCCGCTGTAGCCAAATCCGACGCCCTGCTTGGCGTAGCCGTGCACCTCGCGGACGGTGTCGTCGACATCCACGTAGGCGACCGTGCCGGCCGCGGGCAGCAGCGGGCTGGCCGCGGCCAGCCTGGCAAGGAAGGCGCTGGCGACGCTGTCGAGCTGACGGACATGGCCGAAGGTGAACGAGCGCAGAAACGTGCCCAGCGTCGACGGTGCCCGCCCGCCGTGAAACAGCCGGTTCATCCCGCCGTGCCGCAGCAGGTCCATGTCGTTGATGCAGTCGGCGCCGGCGACCATCCCGGCGACCAGCGCCGGCACCTTCACCGCGGCGTTGACGCCTCCGGTGTTGGCCACGGTGAGCTTGTCGGCGACCAGCCAGGCCAGTCCGCAGCACTGCCCCAACGCACGACCGGCGCCAGCCCAGCGCACGACACCAGGTTCGGATCGTCAAACACCGCCGACACCTCGGCTGCGGCATGAGAAAGTCGCATCCAGCGGATCGCCTTCTGTCCAGGCGATCAAGGCCCTCGACAAGCCCATCGTCCCTGCACAGAGGGGCACCCAAGGCGCCAACCTCACCGGTGGATCCGGGCTCAGCCGCTCTGACCGCGCGGAGGCGCGGTCACGCCGAGACGACCTCCCGTACGTCGTCAGCGCGCAGGAAGCGGTCGCGCAGCGTGGGGTCGGACAGGGCGGCGAGCACGCGGTCGACAGCGGCCACGACGTCGTCCGGCTCGACCGCCAGCAGCGCCGCCGAGACCATGACCTGCAGGGCCGGGTTCCCCAGCCGCCCGGCGATGGCGGTCGCGGCGTACAGTTCGCCGAGGGCCTCCCGCTTCCTGCCCTGCGCGGCCAGCGACCGGGCGAGCGTGACGCGGGCATAGGCCTCGTACTTGCCCCGGCGCTTCGCGCGGCTCTGCGCGATGGACTCGCGGGCCAGCTCCGCGGCTCGCGCGTGGTCGCCGCGGGCCGCCGCCGTCTCGGCCCGTAGCTCGACGAAGCGCAGCCGCCACAGCCACCCGTGCCAGCCCTGGCCCTCCATCACGGCGGACGCGACGTCGTCGAGCAGCGACTCGGTGCGCCCGACGTCGCCGCGCCGGGTGAGGTTGAACATCAGGTCGATGCCGGCGCTGACGGCGCTGGGCGTGAAGTGCGTGCGACCGAGGTCGCGCGCCTCCTGCTGGATCGCCTCTGCTCCCTGGAAGTCGAACAGGTCGAGGTGCAGCCCGGCCGAGATGGCGATGCAGCGGGTGAGGGCTCCGGGCAGCTCGTACTCCTCGCCGAACCGGCGCGCGTCGCGGAAGACCGCAATCGCCTCGTCGTACCGCCCGGCGGCGGCGGACGCGATGCCGACGTGCGGCATGTTCCAGAGCGTGCCCTGGGTGTCGCCGGCTTCCCGGCCGGTGCGTACGGCGTGCCGCGCGACCGACACGGCCGACTCCGAGTTCCCGGTGAGGTAGAGCTGGAGCGAGTAGGCGCAGAGCCGCTCGTACGGCGGCTCGAGGCCCCAGCTCGCTGCGTCGGCGAGCAGGGCGTGGCCGCCCGCGAGGACGGCGTCGACGTCACCGGTCGAGCTGTCGGCGCTCGTGATCTGGGCCCGGGCGGCCAGCTGCACGTCGCGCGCGGCGATCTGCTCGGCGAGCTCGAGGCCCGCCTGGGCGTGGTGGCGGATCCCGGCGGTGTCGAAAAGCCAGAAGCACGCCGTGCTCAGGTCGCAGTGCACCTGCGCGCGGCGGCGGAGCTGGTCGGGCGTGCCCGTGCCCAACGAGGCCAGTGCCGCCTCGAGCTCGTTCCGCGCGTCGGCCCAGCGGGCGCAGCGGGACAGCGCCCTGCCCCGCTGCGCGTGGAGCTCGGCGGCGAGCTCGGTGCGATCCAGGGACCGTGCCAGGGTGAGCGCGTCCTGCAGCAGAGCCGCCTCTCTCTGGTGCGCGGCGGCGCGCCGGGAGCGGTCGGCAGCGGTGATGAGGTGATCGAGCGCGCGCTCCGGCTGCCCGGCGGCGACGGCGTGGTGGGCCAGCTGGTCGGAGAACTCCCCCAGCCGGTCCCCGGCGACCTGGCTCAGCCAGTCTACCGCGGCGCGGTGCAGCTGGGTGCGCTGCTGCCGCGGCAACGACCAGTAGGCGGCGTCGCGGATCAGCACGTGCTTGAACGAGTAGGCGACCTGACCGGCGAGCGCCGAGCGCGGCTCGATCCGCAGCAGGTCCCGGTGCTCGAGGTCGGCCAGGGTGTCGACCAGGCCGGGGCCCTCGCTGCCGGTGCCGGCGACAGCGGCCTCGAGCGCCGCGACGGCGCCGGGCCAGAACGTCATTCCGAGCACGCTCGCGCGGCGAAGCGCCAGGTGCTGCTCTTCGGGCAGCGCGTCGAGGCGCGCGAGCAGCAGCGACGTCAGGCTGGCCGGCATGCCCGCGGACCGGTCGCCCTCGGCCACGGTGGCCACCAGCTCCTCCGCGAACAGCGGGTTGCCGCCCGACCTCGCCACGATGTCGGACAGCACGGGGTCGGGCAGCGCGTGCGCCCTGGCGAGCTCGGTGACGAGCGCCGACGTGCTCGGCGGGTCGAGGGGCTCGAGCGAGATCGACGTGAAGGCGGCGAGGCCGCCGCCCCAGTCGCCGCGCCGCTCCACGAGCTCGGACCGCGCGACCGTTACGACGACGAGCGGCACCCCCCTGGCCCGGCGCGCGACCGCCTGCACCAGGTCGAGCAGCGCGTCGTCGGCCCAGTGCACGTCCTCGAGGACGACGCACAGCGGTGCCCCGCGCGTGAGCGATTCGAGGAAGCGCCGCGCCGCCGTGTGCAGCGTGCGCTCGTCGACCAGACCACCGGACCGGTCGTGCTCGTCGTCCAGCCCGGTGAGCAGCGCCAGGTGGCGCGCGAGCTCGCCCTGGTCCTCACGCAGCGGCTGGAGGGACTGCACGAGCTCGCCGAGCTTCCTGCGCGCGACCCGAGGGGGATCGTCCGCTGTCGCACCGGCCGCCTGACGGAACGCTTGGGCCAACGGGGCGTACGTCAGGGCCTCGCCGTACGGCAGGCAGCGGCCGGTCACGACGCGGCCCTCGCCGACCACCAGTCGCTGGAACTCCGCCAGCGCCCGGGACTTGCCAACACCGGGCTCGCCGAGGACGGAGACCAGGTGCGGCCGCCGCTCGGTGATGCTGCGCCGCCAGACGCGCAGCAGCAGGTCGAGCTCGGCGTCGCGGCCCAGGAACGGAGCGAGCCCGAGTGGTCGGGCCTGCTTGACGGGAACCACGTCGAGGACCCCGAAGCTCCCCGCACCCAGGTCCTCGCAGTCCACGACCGCGCGGGTGGCGGCGTACGTCGCCGGGCCGACGACGACGGCGTCCGGCTGCGCCTGGGCCTGCAGCCGGCGTGCCTCGTTGACCACCTCGCCCATCACCGTCAGCTGCCGGCGGGCAGGTGGTCCCGCGGCGGCGAACAGCACGTCGCCGGTGCTGACGCCGACGCGCAGCCGAAGACCGGCGAACTCGTCCGGGTGGTCGCGGAGCCCGCGGTGCAGGTCGAGCGCTGCACGTACGGCCCGCTCCGGGTCGTCCTCGTGTGCGACGGGCGCACCGAACACCGCCAGCAGCTCACCGCCGACGACGTTGTCGACCGTGCCGCCGTAGCGGACGACGACCATGCCGAGCCTGGCCAGACACCGGTCGAGCAGGGACCGCAGATCCTCGGGGTCCAGGGTGCGGGCGAGGCCGTCGAACCCGACCAGCCCGGCATCGAGCACGGTGGCCACCCGGCGCGACTCCCTACCAGCGCCCGGCGTCGCCGCGGAGCTCCGTGCGGCGCTGGTCGGGCGGCCCTACCCTGGTCACGCGGCTCCTCCGGCGCGGGAGGCGGCGCCAGGCCCGGCTCCTGGCGAAGGATCGCCGCCTCGAGCTGCTGCAGCTCGGTCCGGGGTCGAGCCCGAGCTCGTCGCGCAGCCGGTCGCGCACCGCCGCGTACGCGCGCAGCGCCTCGGCCTGCCGGCCGGAGCGGTAGCTGGCCAGCATCAGCAGGCTCCAGAGCCGCTCCCGCAGCGGGTGCCGGGCGACGAGGGACTCGAGCTCGCCCACCAGCTCGGCGTGGCGCCCCAGCTGCAGGTCTGCGACCAGCCGGTCCTCGGTCACGGCCAGCCGGAGCTCTTCCAGGCGCGCGGCGTCCTGCGCCGCGAACGGCTCGGACAGGACGTCCGCCAGCGCCGGGCCGCGCCAGAGGCGCAACGCCTCGGACAGCGTCGCGGACGCCTCGCGCACCCGCCCGCCCTGCAGCGCGCGCCGACCAGTCGCCGCGAGCGACGCGAACCGGTTGGCGTCACAGACCTCCGGGGGCGCCCGGAGCACGTAACCGGGCCGCTCGGTGACGACGGTCGCCGGCCCGAGCAGCTTGCGGAGGTTCGAGACGTGCACCTGCAGCGCGTGGCGCGCGGTGGCGGGCGGGCGCTCCCCCCGCAGGTCGTCCACGAGCCGGTCCACCGACAGCACGTGCCCGGCACGAAGCGCGAGCAGGGCGAGCAGGGCCCGCTGTTTGCGCGAGCTGAGGTCGACCGGTGCGCCGGCGACGACGACCGTCAGCGGTCCCAGCACCCGCACGTCGATCGCTGCCACGCCTGCGGAGTCAACTCCCGCGCCCCGGTCCCGTCGAGGGCCGCGCGCGCGGTTGAGCGGGGCTTGAGCGCGCGCGCAGGTGGGCCTTGAGCGCCGCTCGCCACGCTGGCCGCACATCGACCCGTGACCGACGAGGGGACCCGTGAACTTCGACGCCGTCCAGTACAAGACGACCACGCGCCAGCAGTGGGAGGACGCCGCGGAGGCGTGGCACCGCTGGGGGCCGACCCTGGAGACCTGGCTCGGGGAGTCCACCGAGCGGATGCTCGACGTGGCGGGCGTGACCACGGGCACGTCCGTGCTCGACGTCGCCGCGGGCGCCGGGGGCCAGACGCTGACCGTCGCCCGCCGGGTCGGCGCCGACGGCCGCGTCGTGGCGACCGACATCTCGCCCACGATCCTGACCTACGCCGCGAAGCAGGCCGCCGAGGCGGGCCTGACCAACGTCGAGACGGTGGAGGCCGACGGCGAGCAGCTCGGCGACCTCGCCGACGGCCGCTTCGACGCCGCGATCTCCCGGCTCGGGCTGATCTACCTGCCCGACCAGGCCGGTGCGCTCGCCGGGATCCGCGCGGCGCTGCGCCCGGGAGGGCGGATGTCGGCCGTCGTCTACTCGACCGCCGACCGCAACGGGTTCTTCGCCGGGCCGGTGTCCGTCATCCGCCGCCGCGCGGGGCTGCCCGCGCCCGGGCCGGGGCTGCCCGGACCGTTCAGCCTCGGCTCGCCCGGTGTCCTCGAGCAGGCGCTGACCGCCGCGGGCTTCCGCGACGTCACCGTCGAGGCCGTCGACGCACCGCTGCGCCTGCCATCCGCCGCCGAGTGCCTGCGGTTCGAGCGCGAGTCGTTCGGCGCCCTGCACCAGATGCTCGCCGGCGTGCCGGACGACGAGCGCGAGGACGTCTGGGCCGAGGTCGAGGACGCGCTGCGCCAGTACGAGACGGCGGACGGCTTCGTCGGTCCGTGCGAGCTCCTCGTGGCGGGCGGCAGCCGCTGACCGACCGAGGCACGCATCAGCCAGTCGGTACGGGAGGGGGAAGGTCATGCAGCGCAAGAACACGAACCGGTTCCTGGCGGTGGCGACCGCTGCGACAGCAGGGGTGGCCGCGTGGTCCGGTCTGGCCCAGGCCACCGCGCCGGGGGCAGCCGGGATCGGGCGGACCGAGGAGTCCAACGTCCGGGTGGAGGACCCGATCCGGGTCAAGGCGAACCAGGGGGCGCAGGTGATCGTGGCCCACATCACGGTGCAGCCCGGCGGGCACACCCCTGGCACTACCACCCCGGGCCGCACCTGGTGTCGGTGAGGACGGGAACCGTGCAGGTCTACGAGACGGACTGCACCGCCACGACGTACCCGGCCGGAACCGGCTTCTTCGACCCGGGCGGGACGCCGCGGCCCCATGTGCACACCCTGCGCAACCCGTCGCAGGAGCAACCGGCCGAGGTGGTGATCACGGACGTCCGGGACGGCGACCTGCGCCCGACCGTCGTGGTGGAGCCGCAGCCCGCGCCCTGCTTCCCGTAGCGCGGCGGGGGATCCAGCGGCCCCTGCTGGACGCCCCGCGCGGCCCGCTGCGTGATGCCGACCACCGGACGGCACCTGGGAAGGCGGGCACCACGATGTCGCTCACGCAGGCGCGGCTGGGGACCTGGTCCCCCAGGTCCCCAGC
>JALYMN010000342.1 GCA_030773675.1 Actinomycetota bacterium | reverse complement strand
CAATCCTCTGCCGCAAGACCCGTCCGGGCCGTCCACGGTCGACCAGGAGTCCACGCTGGTGAACGGCTCGCAGCAGCTGCTGGACGCCGGCTCCACCGGCACCGACGAGGGACCGGCCGGCATCCCGGCGGCCCTGCTCGGCCGCGACCGCGCCGGCGACGAGGTGCCGCCGCCGCCGGCCGCGCTGCCGGACGGTCAGACGGGTGGCACGACCAGCATTGGCCCGGCCGAGGACGCCGACCCGCTGTCCCCCGCGGACACCGCCAGCCCGCTGCAGGAGTCGGCCGGCCGGGGCGAATCCACCATGGGCAACCCCCTCCCGTCCGGCCGCGACGGAGTCGTCTGACCACCGTGGGCGCAGGGGCCAACTCCTGACCGGAGCGTCGGCGAAGCGAAGAGCTCCGCGACCGAGTGCGCGTGGGACTGGAGAGCCAGGCCCGCGCCGGTCGGCCACAGCTGCGGGCGCGCGCCTCCGCCACGCCGCGTTGGACCCGCTGCTCGATGACGTCCGGGCCACGCGTGCTCGTGTAGGCCACGCAGGTGCAGCTCGCGTCCTTCGGCTGCCAGCTCGAGCGGCGGGCGGCCGCCGTACGCCCGCAGGACGGCGAGGTGCACATCTCCGCGCTGTACCCGAAGACCCGAGCCGCGGAGATCGACGCTGCCAAAGAGGCTCGTTGAGCAATGGTGCGCCGCTGGTAGAGGTGCTGGCTGCGGAAGCCGCAGGCGACACTGCTTGATCTGCTTGATCTTGCGGTTGTAGCCCTCGGTGCGGGCGATCTGGGCCCGGACCGCGGTCCGGCCTGCCGGGCCTCTCGCCCAACGCGTTCCCCGCGAGCCCCCGTGACTGTCGTCATCGCGACGCCGAGGCGCGCAGGGTCACCTTCTGCCGTCATTGCGGTGCACCGTCCACTGACCGGGACGGGTGCTGCCGTGCTCGCCGCGCTGCATCGGCCCGAGCCGCTCCACGACCCCCGCCGCCTTGGCCAGAGCGCCGCTCGCCGCCTCGGCACGGACTCGGGCGCGGCCAGTGCTGCGCCGCGCGGCGCGATCCAGCGCGTCCCGGGAGCGGTCGAGCAGCGACAACGGCAACGCCGCCACCACGTTGCCGGGCGGCCGGCGTGACACCGCAGCGTGCGGCCGGGTGGGCGCGGTGCGTCGCACCAGCTCCCAGCTCCGGCCCAACCGTCGCAACTGCTGCTGCGTCATGCCGCGCTGCAGCCGTGGAAGCAGGACGTTCTCCTCCTCGCGCACATCCAGCCGCAGCTCCGCGATGACCTCGGTGATGAGCTGATCGCGGCCGGGGTCGCCCGGCCGGGCGCGGTCCAAGGCGGTGGTCAGCTCACTCAGCTTCTGGTGTCCCTGCTCGACGTGCGCGGTCACCGCGTCGCCGTCCGGCGAGACCGCCCGTACGGCGGGCCAGATGAGCGTCTCCTCGGCGTAGGCGTGCGGGAAGACGAAGCGCCACAGGCGCGTCAGGACCTCATCCTGCTCGTCGCCGCGAGTACGTGCCAGGTTGTCAAGAAGCCTGTCGAGCTCGACGTGCTCGCCGCGCATCCTCGCCAGCACGCTGCTTGGGCCGCCGAGTTCCGCGACGCTCTGTGATGTGATCGACCTCACGCTCGCTCCCGCCCTGCGCCGGCCCGCAGTCCCTTCTCGGCCGCGGTGCCGCTGGCGGCAGCATCGCACCGACTCCCGGCCCAGCAACAGCCGCCCGTCAGGGTCCCCGGAGCTCACTCGAGCCGGGCCCGCAGGCCCGTCGCGCGCGCGACCGGCCGGCGTACCGCCGCGGCCACCGCCCCCGCCGAGCCGACGAGGTGGACGCCGCGCACGGCCCGCGTCACCGCGGTGTAGAGCGTCTCGCACGTGCCGAGCGGGGACGTCGCCGCCGGCAGCAGCACCGTCACCCGCTGGAACTGCGACCCCTGGCTGCGGTGCACGGTCATGGCGTGCAGCGGCCGGACGTCGGCCAGCCGTCCGAGCGGGACGCGGTGCGGGTCGCGCCCCGGTCGAACAGCGCGACCAGCTCGCCGTCGCGCTCCACGACCACCCCGCTGTCGCCATTGGACAGCCGGTTGTCCGGGTCGTTGGCCGTCACGAGCAGCGGCAGCCCGGGGTAGCGGCCGTCGCGCCGCGCCACGACGCCCCAGCTCCTCCACCACCCACCGCTGCACGACCGACATCCAGTGCGCCACCCCCCGGAGCCCGCGGCGGTGCGCGCAGAGCAGCCGGTGCCGGTCC
>JALYMN010000341.1 GCA_030773675.1 Actinomycetota bacterium | reverse complement strand
CCGCGGGGGTGCGCCGTGGCTGAGCGCACCCGCCGGGCGACGCCGGCCCGGCTCGACCAGCCGGTCGCCGTCCGCACCGGGCTGCGGCCGCACTACGACCCGGACGCCTTCGGCCGGCTCTCCGAGCGCATCGCCCGGTTCCTCGGCACCGCCCGCTTCCTCGTCTACATGACCGTGTTCATCGCGGTGTGGATCGGGATCAACGTCACGCCGTTCGCCTTCGACCCCTACACCTTCACCTTCCTCACGCTGCTGCTGTCGCTGCAGGCGTCGTACGCCGCTCCGCTGATCCTGCTCGCGCAGAACCGGCAGGCCGACCGCGACCGCGTGAGCCTGGAGGAGGACCGCGCGCAGAACGCGCGGCTGCAGGCGGAGGTGGAGTTCCTCACCCGCGAGCTCGCGTCGCTGCGCAACAGCCTCGGCGAGGTGGCCACCCGCGACTTCCTGCGCGACCAGCTGCGCGAGGTCACCGAGGACATCGTCGCGCGCACCAGCGAGGGCGCCAGCGCTGCGCTCTACGACCGGCAGAAGCGCGCCGAGCGCGAGGAGCGGGAGCGCCGCGCGGAGCGCAAGCGCCGCCGCGACGCGCAGCGCGAGACCTCGCGCGACCAGGACCAGCCGGTGAGCGTGACGGGCCTCGGCGACCCCTTCGTCGGAGACGAAGAGGCCGGCTGAGCGTCGGAGACGAAGAGGCAGGCTGAGCGTCGGGGCGCGGTCGCGGGTCCAGACGGCGCGGTCCGCACGGACTAGTCCCCAGCGGGGCTTCACCCCCACGGCGCAGCAGCCGATGGACCTGCCATGCATCCGCCCGGCGACCAGAGCGCACACGCCCCCGCTCTGTCGCGCCGCCGGCGGATCGGCGAGGTCCTCGTCGAGCAGGGCGTGCTCAGCGAGGAGCAGCTGTCGTCGGTCCTGTCCTCGCAGCAGGACGTCGCGCCGGGGCAGCCGCGCAAGCGCCTCGGGCAGGTCGTCATCGCGCTGGGCTTCGCCACCGAGCGGCAGATCGCCCAGGCGCTCGCCGAGGCGCTGGCGCTGCCGCTCGTCGACCTCGGCCGCACGATCATCGTCCCGGACGCCGTGAAGACGCTGCCCCGCGCGGTGGCCGAGCGCAGCGGCGTGCTCGTGCTCGAGAAGGCCGGCAACCGGCTGACGGTCGCGACCGCCGACCCGACGAACGTCATGGCGCTCGACGACGTCAAGCTCTACACCGGGGCGGCCGACCTGCGGGTGGTCGTGGCTACGGACAGCCAGGTGCGCGACCACCTGTCCCGGGCCTGGTCGCTGTCGGAGGACGCCTCCGACATGCACACCCTGTTCCAGGAGATGAAGCCGGAGCAGGAGGTCGAGGCCGACCTCGCCGCGCAGGCGGTGGAGGCGGCGCCGATCGTCCGCCTGGTCGACGTCCTGCTCGCGGACGCCGTGCGCGCGCGCGCCAGCGACGTGCACGTCGAGCCGCAGGCCGGCGAGCTGCGCATCCGGTACCGCGTCGACGGGCTGCTGCGCGACGTCATGACCGTGCCGAAGAACGCCACCGCCGCCGCGGTCAGCCGCATCAAGATCGTGTCGGGGCTGGACATCGCCGAGCGGCGCCGGCCGCAGGACGGCCGGGCCAAGCTCACCGTGGACGGCCTCACCGTCGAGGCCCGCATCTCGACGCTGCCCGCGCTGCACGGCGAGAAGGTCGTCGTCCGGCTGCTGCCTCCGGCGGAGAACGTGCCTCTGCTGACCAGCACCGGACTGACGGCCGCGCAGCAGGAGGTCGTCGGCACCGCGCTGGTGCAGGCGCAGGGGCTGGTGCTCATCACCGGCCCGACCGGCTCGGGCAAGACGAACACCCTGTACGCCGCCATCCAGCAGGTGAGCACGCCCGACCGCAACATCGTGACCCTGGAGGACCCGGTCGAGGTGCAGGTCGCCGGCATCACCCAGGTGCAGGTGCACGCGAAGTCGGGGCTGACCTTCGCCGCCGGCCTGCGCAGCGTCCTGCGCCAGGACCCGGACATCGTGCTGGTCGGCGAGGTCCGCGACCAGGAGACCGCCGAGCTGGCGCTGCAGGCCTCGATGACCGGCCACCTCGTGCTCACCACGCTGCACACCAACGACGCGGTCAGCGCCGTCACCCGCCTCGTCGACATGGGCGTTCCGCCTTTCCTCGTGGCGTCGTCGCTGGCCCTGGTCGTGGCGCAGCGCCTGGTCCGCCGGCCCTGCGCGTCGTGCGCGGCGGCGTACGAGCCGAGCCCGCGCACGCTGGCGATGCTGGGGGTGCACGAGCGCGACCTCGTCGGGGCCACGCCCAAGCGCGGCCGCGGCTGCGCCGACTGTGGTGGGACCGGCTACAAGGGCCGCACCGGCATCTTCGAGGTGCTGCCGGTCAGCGCCGAGCTGCGCAAGGTGCTGCTGTCGACGCCTACGGAGGCGGCCATCGCCGCGGCGGCGCGGGCGCAGGGCATGACGACGCTGCGCGCCTCGGCGCTCGCGGCCGCGCACCGGGGCGACACGACGTACGAGGAGGTGCTGCGGGCCACCACCGTCGACGCCGACTCCGGACCGCGCTGCCCGTCGTGCGCGCGGGCCCTGGCCGACGACATGGTTGTCTGCCCCTGGGACGGCACTGCCGTCAAGCAGGGCGCGTGCGCCGGGTGCGAGCGGCAGCTGCTCGAGGACTGGACGACGTGCCCGTGGTGCCGCACGCCGGTGCAGGAGCGGGCGGTGCAGCCCGTGCTGCGCAGCGCCCCGAAGCTGCTGCCCCGCGTGCTGCTGGTGGACGACGACCCCGCCGCCCGCGACAGCGCGGAGACGGCGCTGGAGGGGCTCGCCCAGGTGGTCGCCGTTCCCGACGCCGACGCGGGGCTCGCCGCCGTGGGCGAGGGCGACGTCGACCTGGTGCTCGTGCAGCAGGGGCTGCAGGACCTCGCGGGCGTGGAGTTCGTCCGGCTGGTGCGCAACGACCCGCGGGCGCTGTCGCTGCCGCTCGTGCTGCTCGCGAGCGACGCCACCGCGGACCTCGAGCGGCAGGCGCGCACCGCCGGCGCCGACGAGGTGCTGTTCACGCCGATCGACCCCGAGCTGCTGGCCGGGCGGGTCCTCGAGCTGCTGGCGCGCGAGTCGCGCCGGCTGCTCACCGCGACCGGGACCTGACGGCGCCAGCGCCCGCAGCTCAGGCGCGCAACAGGGCTGCCGTCGCCGCCGCGGCCAGCACCACGACGAGGAACGGCGCGCGGAGCAGGACGAGCACGCCGGCCACCGCGAGGCCGGCGGCGCGCGCGTCGAGCACGAGCCCGTCCCGCGCTCCGAAGGCCTGGACGACGACCAGCGCGGCCAGCAGCGCGACGGGCAGCAGCCGGGCGGTGCGGCGCACCCGCTCGCGGGCGAGCAGCGCCGGCGGGACCTGCCACCCGGCCAGCTTGAGCAGGTAGCAGCCGGCCGAGCCGAGCAGCACCGCCGTCCAGGCGGCGCTCACCCGTCCTCCC